>NZ_JBHSPY010000036.1:0-24505 GCF_042658245.1 Neisseria weixii | reverse complement strand
ACCTAGAAACTGGCGTGATACGGCGATATGGCTGCTCAGGTCTTCGGGTTTGAAGGTTACGCCCTTGCCGTTCAGTTTGAGTTTGAAATGCGGTTTTGCCATGATGGTTTCTTTCAGACGGCCTATTTACACGGCTTGATTAATCTGCATTTATCCTGAGAAGAAGCAGGTATCGGTGCGGGAACAACAATGGCACGCTGCCTCTGTATCGGTTTGGGTGCGATGGGTTTGGCTGTCATCGGAGCCGTTACTGCCGGACGTACTGCAATCGGAGAAGTAATGACAGGGCGTGCAACAACAACCGCTGCCAAAGCAGGTGTCGTGATCGCAGCCAAAAGCAAAGCAGGCAATACCTTTTTCATTTCGATTTCCTTTTTTGGTTTAAAAATTGCGGGTTAAAAGACTGCGGCGTTTGATTTTCCGGCTGGCTACGCGCACCGGCCCTGCATTCAGTTCGCGGCTGGCGTAATGCGCCAATACCAAGGCAATCGCCGCGTCGCCGTGGCGTTTTCTGCCGTCCGTGCCTTTGGTGCGGGTATCGGGGATACGCGGTACGCCGCGAACCAGCTCGAAGGCACGCAAATCGGCAAGGATGTCTTCGTCGCGCGGCAAGCCGTCGAGCGTGCCGTCTTCCAGCGCGGCCTTGAACGGCGCGGTGTGGCTGCGGTACCAGTTTTCCGACAGCATCACGGCTTCCACCACTTCCGCGCCGAATGCGTCGCGCATGGCTTCGGCCAGCGATTGGCCGTTACCGCGTGCGTCCAAGGCCGCGCCGCGCAGGTTGGGCAGATTGGCCAACAAGTGCTGCATAATCTGTTCCTGCTGGGCAAACGGTATATTGCCGAGTTCCAAGATAAACGGCGGTTTCAAAATCAGGTCTTTGCTTTGCAACAGCGGCACGATCACGGTGCGGTCGCCGCTTCGGGCGAAGTCCTCGCCGACAAAGGAAACGAGGGTTTTATCCAAACCGTCGAGCAGCGGCTGCAGAGTTTCTTCAATCCAGTCGGCCACTTCACGGGCGCGGCGCGGTTCGGGTAACAGGCCGAAACCGTCGGTTTGGTCGTAACGGATAACCGGCGCGTATGGCGTCATGCGGCTTTCAATCAAAGCGCGGTTGAGCCATTTGCCGCCGCCGTTTTTCGGAATACAGTCCAGCTCTTCGCTGGCATCTTCACCATAAAAATCGCGGATTTCTTTACACCACGCGGCTTCGCCGTCGGATGTCCACTCTTTGCCCAAACGCAGGCAGATACGGCGGTACAGACCTTGTTCGACCGCTTCGTCAAACGTGATGCGGTGGACGGAATAAGGCTTTTTCCCTGCGCGAACGTCGTTAATCAACTCGTTAAATGGGTTGTCCACACCGTCATGCGTGGAAATGATGTGTACCTGACCGCCCCACATCAGCAAGGCCATCGCTGCTTTGAGCAATTCCCCAAGCTGCTCGTGGAAGGCGGCTTCGTCGATAATCACGCGGCCCTGTTTACCGCGTAGGTTACTCGGGCGGCTGGATAAGGCGGTAATGCGGAAGCCCGATGCGAAGCGGATAACGAAGGCCAACACGGATTGGCGGTCGTCGCCTTCGACAAACACTTCTTCGGTTTCTTCGATTTCTCCCGCCGCCAGTTGGTAGTGCTTCGCCCAGCCCGCGCAGTCGCGGATAAATTCCAAGGCCATGTCTTTGTTGTAGCCGATATACCATGCGTCCATGCCTTTGGCGGACGCGGCCAGCAATGCGGTATCCGCTGCTTCGCCCCAAGAAAGACCGATACGGCGCGATTTCTCGCACAGCTTCACGGGCGATTGGTCGGCGCACCATGCCTGCTGATACGGCAGCAAGACCGCAGGGGTGCGGTCTTCGCCAAGCATTCTGCTTGCCGTCCCTTTATTTGATAAAGGGACGGTTTGTTCGTTTTTGCTTCGCAGAAACTCGCTGCGTTCGTTTTCAGACGGCCTCATGATGCAATCCCCAAAATATGCTTGCGGATGGCCTCAACCGACTCTTCCGACAAGCCGCCTTTCTTGGCCTGTTTGGCCACGTCTTCGGCGGCGGCCTGTACTTTGGCCTTGACCTTGGCCTGATACTCTTTCAGACGGGTACTGGCGGAAATCAAGCCGCTGATTTTCTTTGCGCCTTCGGCCATCACGCCGAAACGGTCGAGTGCGCCCAATTCTTCAGACGGCATTTCGCCGATTTGCACCAATGCATCAAACAGTTCGGTTTGCAGCATGGCCATCAACGCTTCGCTGCGGGTGTCGCCTTCGTCTGCCGCGCCTTCGGCAATCAGCCGCGCCGCTTCGGTGCTGGCCTTGATACTGGCAAAACGCCGTTCGACTTTTTGGCCATAGCGGTGGACGGCGGAGCGGCTGACTTCGTAACCTTGTGCATTCAGCCATTCGGTCAGTTCGGTGTAGTTGGAAAAGCCGTTTTCCGCAAGGCGGCGTTCAAATGCGGCCAAGACCTTGGGGGGTAAAGTAGCGATGGTGCTGCGTTTGGCCATATCAGTTCCATACCTTTTCAGGCCGTGCGATACCGGCACGGCAATCGACCGTGTATTCGGCAATATCTACGCCCAAGCTGGTCAAATCGGCAAACCACAGGCCGTGCGGTGTTTTGTTGAGCTCCACCAGCTTGCGGTCGGCCAGATAGTCGAGCTGCTGGCGCAATTCCAAGGCGGTGGTTTGCGGGTAAATCGCGTTCATGATGTCCAATAAAAACACTTCGCTGGTGGTGTGCGGGCGGGCTTTATTGAGCGTGTTGATGATATTCCAGCGCATACCTTCACGACGTTGCTTGGCCATCAATTCTTGGCTGATCATTTTTTCTGGCTCTCCATCTTATAAATCTCTGTGAGCTTATCGACCACGTTGTCGAGCTTGGCTTCCAATACCACCTGATTGCGGATGTAGTCTTCGCGCAAAACATAAGTCATTGGCAGGCCGGCTGAAAATTCGCCGAGCTGACGCTCCATGCTTTCAACTTTACTCTGTAGCTTTTCCTGTTGCTTTTGGCGTTCATCTTGTTGCGCCTGAAACTGCGCCAACAGCATTTTGCCGAAGCCCCAGCACACGCCGAGGAAGGAAAGTAGGAAGCCGACCAGTTGCCAAAATTCAATACTGATAAATGTTTTTTCCATATCTAACCCGGAAAGCCTTTCTCAAAATATTCTTGGCAGACTACACAGCGCGTACAGCCGATCACGGCATGGCGGCGGGCTTCGGGAATCGTCTCACCGCAGTCGTCGCAGTAATAATTGCTGACGGTAGCCGTATTTTTTTCTGCCTGACGGTATAGGGCTTCGGCCAGAAAGATTTCTTCGTTTTCCTGCGCTTTGTCGCAAATATCAGTCATTTTTCAGACGGCCTTTTTCATACCATGCCTGCCAGCCGGAAACCTGCGCTTCCAATTTTTGGCAGTATGCACCGTAAACTACGGCATGGCGCAACAGTTGTTCGGGGGAGCCGCCGCTCAGACGCTCTGGGCGTTCGTGAGTGAGCAGCAGCTCGGAAGAGACGGGCGGCAGCACAGGCTGCTCCACCACTTTAATCGGCGTAACCGAGGGCGCGGTTGTAGAGTTGCACGCTGTCAGCACCAAGGCCGTTAAAACGGCTGCCGTCTTTCTGTACGGTTTCATCAATCTGCTTCTCCAATTGCACCGCTTGGCGGTCGATTTGCTGATAGGCTGCCGCCAAATCGCGGCTCTGCGCTTGGGCAAAATCCATCCATTTCTGCTTCTCTTCATTGGCCGCTTTGAGCTTTTCGGTGTAAAGCTGCTCGGCGGCCAAGGCCGAAGCCTGATAGGTGGCGATGATTTCGGCTTTGTCGGCTTCAGCCTGCTTTTCCGCAACCTGATAGCCAAAGAAATACAGAGCCAATACCGCCGCCGTCAGCAGGATGGGGGAAATCAAGGTCTGCCACACAGGGCTAAGCGTTTTCCACATCGGTTTTTTCCTTATTGATTGCAGCCACTTGCGGAATGGCCGCAATGCCGCGTTTGATTAAGGCGTAGCCGCCGACCATCGCACCATAAGCCCACCACAGCCATTCGGGCGCATAGGGCGTTTGCGCAAATTTGACGGTCATTACCGCACCGGCCACGTTTGCCCACAGCTTGGTGTGGGAGATGTGGCCGGTAGCGGGGTTGGTAACCAAGCCGCCCAGCCATTTAAAAAACTTCATCATTTTTTCAGACGGCCTTTCTTTTTCTTGGCCGCGCGTTTGGCAGCGGCCACACCCGATTTGCCGTGTTTCAGGCTTGGATGTTGGCGGACTCGGCCAACCGAAGCGCGTGTGATTTTGATGTCAGACGGCCAAGTGTTTGCCATTGCTGCCATCGATAAGGCAAATAAGGTTTTCTTCATGGCTTAATCCTGATTGTCGGCGGCCGCATGAATCAGGTTTTGCGCCACTCGGCGCACCCAGCCTTTGCCGAAGCTGGTAAACGTGCCCAGCTTGGTATAAAACACCAAACGCTCGGCATTAAAGCGCAGCAGCAAGTCGTTTTCAGGTAGCTTGTTGATGGCAGCGAGCGACACCGCGCCAATCACGCCGTCGTCCGGCACGCCTGCCGCGCGTTGCAGCATACGCGCCGCATTGCCATAGCCATGGTTGATGCACGCGTCGAAAAACTGAAACGCCACTGCTTCGGGTATTTTGTCGGCGTGATAGCGCAGCCAAAACGCTTTGCGGTAAATCTCAACGGCCTGATCGCGGGTCATGGCACGCATAGAGCCGGTGTAGCCGTTGGCCTGAGCGGTGCGCTTGGTAACACCCCAGTTGGTTTCGCCGCCCGGATCGTCTTTGTGGTTGACGTATTTGCCTTCATGCGCCAATACGCGCTCGATGAATCTGCTGAATTTGTCGGACATGAAAAAATCCCTGTAACACGAAATTGGTTACAGGGATTTTAGGTAAGGCTGTCTGAAACGGCTTTTAATGCGGGTTAAAACTTGCTTTAGGTTTTAGGTTTCTTTTTATCCATAAGCTTCCGAAATTCTTCTTTACGGCTTTTAATCAAGTTTCCGGGTAAGAATACAGAATAAAAAATAGAAACACAGGCTAGAAACAAGTATCCTCGTTCAAGCCAAAAAATGACTTGTCCATTTTTATATTCTTCTTTATGAGCCAATAATATAACAAGAAAAACACAAACCAATACTGCCAAATAAGTGTAAAAAAGCATGGAATGCTTGATATATCTTTGCTCTTGCACATTCTCACGAATTTGAATTTGCCGCCAATTCGCGTCTTCATCGAACCTCATATCGCTAAACAGCGTCATGATCGCAATTAGAAAACCGGCCAAAATTGCAAATACATTGATAATTAAATCAACTGCTTTTTCGTTTCCATGAACAAAAGGCTGCCCTTTCCACGCTAAGAATGCCGATATACAGGCAATCAGTACAAAACGTAAAAAGGGTAGGTATTTTTTCATTGTTCGGTTAAGTTTCTACTTTGAAGCTCTAGAAAATATTCGCTGATTGCTGAGAATGCCGAGTTAGGGAGTAATGAGTTCGCTTCGTCGTATCGTTCTATTCTAACAGATTTAGACAATTTCACATCAGCCGGTTTAATAACTTCGCCTTGTTGAGTGGTAATAGAAAAGCCTTGATTAACCGTTTCGTCATCGATAATTTCCTCTGCCTGTTCCTGCATAAGTGATTGGGCTTCGATACTGGCTCTCGAATTACCATTTAACAAAACTTCCAAGTTAATATGAATTTCGGATTGAGCCTCTAGTTCTTCATCGCTCAATTCACCTATAAATACACTGCCGACTTTACTCAATGCTTTGGCAATAGTTGAACGGCTGTTTTGATACAGTCTGTCTCTGGACAATTGATATGCCGAAGCGTCTAAAAGAATACTTTTTACACCGTGTTGTTGTATCAATGTCAAAGTATCACAATTACCTACCGCTTTGAATTGAATATCAAAGTGAACGATACTAGCATTCTCTGCTCTCAATCTATTACTTAGAGAGCTTAAATAAGAAGCAACTGTTGATGCTTGTAAAAAACCATGCCCGCAAAAAATCACATGGTGTCTGAAGATATACAAAAAAGCTTCTTTGCGCAAAAAAGAATACCCATTCGGTGGTGCTTGGGTACCACCATGATCGTCTTGTTGCTCAGGCCTATTGCTCATGGTGCGGATGTGTTCATCTCTTGTTCCGCTGCCGATATGTATCAGTAAACCATCAATTGCATTATTTTCTATATCTTGGGGATTCAGATTTCTATGCATGATTTGTGTAAGCTGATTGTATTGTTCAATTTGTGTATCTTGAACAGTAGGCGCAGCTAACAAAATTGTTTTTAAAGCTGTCTCCAAATCGAATAAGTCGTGGTCTTGATGTGCACGTAAATAGTGAATGGTTTTAGTGGTTCTTTTGGCCATTTATAAATTCCTCATTTCTTTTTCGATTTTTACTCATATTGCCTGAAGTGTCCTATATCAAAACTCGGACACCAATCCGAATTCTGCCTTACTGCCAATGCAGCAACTTGCTCATCCCAACTACCCAAATAAGTTTCTTTCTCAATCCGGTGGTGACGGAGTTTCGTACATGGCATCACAAATTTCTTTGCTTGAGGGTTTTCTTTTGTACGTCCTTCCAAAGACAAGCTGATTTCAAAGGCAGGCCTTGTGCCATGCCATAGAAAAATATCATCCGAAACGAAGCAACAATGGCTTTTTGCATTTGGGCAGGCTTGTGATTTTTGGTAGCAGTCTAAAACACCGAGTAAGTCATAAATGCTACCGCTGTGAATCCGTCCGTTAATATAAATCTGTTTACCGTTCCAATTTTCGACATAGTTCAAAAAAACGGAAGCCATTCCCGCCTGCTCTGGTGTTTTATCGAATGCACAGCAATAAACCGTCTCTTTGTCTATATCGATACTGTCAAAAAACGCCGCACTTTTTGCCCACAATAAAGCCGTCCGAAAATTTTTACTGGACGACTGAGTGAATGTGACCACCATCAGATATTTTTTTGAAAGGTTGAAAGGATTATTTTCTTGCTTATCTATGGCAAGCTGGCTGGTCATGATAAATCCTTGGAAATCTGCACCACCTGCCCGATAACCTGAATATCGGGGTGGTCTGCCAATGTCAGCGACATCGGCGGATAGGTGTCATTGTCGGAAATCAGCAGCAGGCTGCCGTCAATCTGTTTTTGGATACGTTTGACCCACAACGTGTCGCCTGAACGGATAACGTAAATTTGGCCGTCGCGCGGGTGATTTTTGCTGGTATCGACCAACAGCGTGTCTTTGCTGTTGATAGTCGGCTCCATGCTGTCGCCGCGTGCCACCACGCAGTTGAGGTCTTTGGCAAACAGGCCGCGTGATTTAAGCCAGTCTTTGCGGAACGCCAAGTGCATGGCCGGGTCGGTCACGCCATAGGCAGATGCGCCGTTGCCTGCCGAAACTTCGACATCAAACATCGGGACGTAGTCGTAATCCCCTTCATTTTTTGTTCCACTTTGGTGGAAATTATCACTCAATCCAATCAGCCAGTTTGCGTCGATTTGGAAATTTTCCACGATGGATTGAATCATTTCCAATGGCGGACGCTGCTTTTCACGCAACACATCTTTCAGCCGCGTTGGTTTTTCACCAATTCTTTCTGCAAATTCATCAATCGTAATTTTATTTAATTCAATAACTTGTCTAATTTTATCAACGACCATGCTTTAAAATCCTCAAATTAGTGGAAAAAACACTTGCTAAAGTGGGATATTTCCACTAATATTTATCCAACATTTAAGCAAGGTTGTTTAAATCTTTAAATATTCAACATTCTATCACGAGATAGGGAAAGGAGATATTCCGTGAATTCGGAAAAAGTCAAAGAAGGTTTCCGTAAACGTGGTGAAACCATTAAATCTTGGTGCGATGCTCGGGGCTACGACCCGACTTATGTGTCGCGGATTTTAAACGGCACGATTAAGGCCAACCGCGGAAAAGCGCATGAAATTGCGGTGGAGCTTGGAATGAAGCAGCAATCGGGCGATGCAAAAGGGAATGTGGGATGAGCACCAAAGGTATCCGTCTGCTGCGGGTTTTCAAAGCCTTGGAAGCCCACCCGATTATCGGTATCAGCAACAAAGAGATTTCAGACGGCCTCGGCCTCTCGCCTACGCAAGTGAGCAGGGATTTAGATGATCTGATTACTGAAGGGCTTGTGGTCAAGTTGGATAACGGGAATTTTGCCTACAGCGTAAAGACCTTGCAGATTGCAGAAAGGTACAGACGGCAATACGAAATGATGGCGGCGAAGCTCGAAGAGCTGAACCAAAGGGTTAACCGGATTTGAAATTTCCCGACGTCGGGAAATTTGGAGATGAAAAATGAACGAAATTGAAGTAGTCAATGCAGCCGATACAGGCAATCAAGCCGCCATGCGCAGCATGATGGTGATGGAACAATGGGGTAATGGAGAGGCTTATAGCGAAGAACGCTGGATTGAGCGCGGACGCCTGGCCGTGCGCCAGACAATGGAAGGCATGTTTGAGCTCGGCCGCGCGCTGATTATCTTGAAAGAACACACCGAGCATGGCCGCTTTATGGAGATTGTGAAAAGCCAGTTCGGTATCGGGCATGCGGAAACCGCCCGCCTGATGTCGGCCACGCAACGCTTCGCCACTCCGCAGATGCAGAAAGCCGCTCCGAAGTTGATGGATTTGGGCAAGTCGAAGCTGCTGGAACTGTTGGTGGAAGAAGACGTGACCTTGGTCGGCTTGGCCGAAGGCGAAGAAGTGAACGGCATGACTTTGGATGATGTTGACCGCATGACGGTGCGCGAGCTGCGGGCCGCCCTACGCGAAAGCCGAGAAACGGCGGAAGCGAAAGACAAAGTCATCGCCGATAAAAACAAAAAGGTCGACGAACTGGCGGAAAAGCTGGAGCGCAGCAAGAAAACGGTCAAAGAGCCAAAAGCGGAAGATGTCGCCAGCGAGCTGGCCATGCGCTTATCCAGCCTTGAAGTGGGTATCCGCTCGGATGTCAGCCGGCTGAAAGACCTGTTCCAGCAGATGCTGGCACACGGCGAAGCGCACGGGTTTGACCACCGCGCCAAGATGGTCGGCACGCTCAATCAGATTATTTTGGATTGCGAAACGCTGCGCGAAAACTACGCGCTGCCAACGAAAGCACCGACGGACGAAGTGCCTGAATGGCTGGCGGATGTGGGAAATACGGAGGATTGAGATGAATCCGGCATTAATCGAACGTCTGCAAGCGGTAGACCGGCAGGCGGAAAGCATGGGGCGCGGTGAGAAAAGTGCCTATTTGAAGCAGCAGGCGGCGGAATTGGGCATGAGTTTGGCCACACTCTACCGCAAGCTGGAAGCGGTGGCGGTTAAGCCCGGGCGCAAACGCCGCAGCGATGCGGGCAAGTCGGAATTGAGCCTTGATGAAGCCAAGCTGATTTCGGCGGTGCTGATGGAAGCCATGCGGCGCAACGGCAAGCGGCTGATGGCGGTGCGGCAGGCGGTGGAGATGCTGCGGGCCAACGGCAAAATCGAAGCGGTTCGGATTGATGAAGAAACCGGCGAAGTGATGCCGCTTTCGGAATCCACCATCACCCGCGCCCTGCGCGAATACAAGCTGCACCCCGACCAGCTTTTGCAGCCTGATCCTGTGAGCCGCATGAAATCGGAACATCCGAACCATTGCTGGCAAATCGACCCGAGTTTGTGTGTGTTGTATTACCTGCCGCGCCACGGCAAGGATACGGGGCTGCGGGTGATGAAGGAGGAAGAGTTCTACAAGAACAAGCCGAAAAACGTCATCAAAATCGAGCAAGACCGTGTGTGGCGTTACACCGGCACCGATCATGCCAGCGGGACAATCGTGGCACGGTATTACTTCGGCGGCGAGACCAGCGCGAATTTGTGCGATTTCTTCATCTACATGATGCAGGCCAAGCAGGACACCTTGAAAGACCCGTTTCGCGGCGTGCCACGGATGGTGATGCTCGACCCCGGCAGCGCGAATACCTCGGCGGCGTTTAAAAATCTCTGCAAATCGCTGGACGTGCATGTGCAGATTAACAAGCCGGGCAACCCACGCGCCAAGGGGCAAGTGGAAAAAGCCAACGACATCGTGGAAACGGCGTTTGAAAGCGGCCTGCGCTTCACCGCAGTAAACGACATCGACCAGCTCAACGGCTTGGCGGAACGCTGGATGCGCTACTACAACGGTACGCAAATCCACAGCCGTCACGGTATGACCCGCTATCAGGCGTGGAACAAAATCAAGGCCGAGCAGCTGATACTGCCGCCTCCTGCCGATTACTGCCGAGAACTGGCGGTAAGCGCACCGAAAGAAGCGAAAGTGTCACCCGATTTGGAAATCCGCTTCGGCGGCCGCGTGTACAACGTGAAGGACATCAAGGGCGTGTTGGTCGGTCAGAAACTGCTGGTGGCCAAAAACCCTTGGGAAACCGACGGCGCACGGGTGGCGACGTTTGATTCAGACGGCCATGAAACATGGGTGGCCGTGCCTGAAGTGGTGTTTGACGAGATGGGTTTCCGCGCAGATGCGGCGCTTATCGGAGCGGAATACAAGGCGCAGGGTGAAACGGCGGCGCAGCAGCACGCGAAAGAGCTGGACAAGCTGGCGATGGGCACGGACACGCTGGAACAGGCGGCGGCCAAACGCAAAGGCAAGGCGGTGCCCTTCGGCGGCGAACTCGACCCCTACAAGCATCAGGAAGACACGCTGGCCGCACGCAACACGCTCTATATCGAGCGGCAGGGTTCGCAGATGGATTACAACCGCATGGAAGTGGCCGAGCAGGTGTTGAACAAGGTGGAAGTGGCCAAGCTGCTGAAGCCGCGTATCGAAGCCGCAGGCGGCGAGTGGACACCTTCTATGATGGCCAAACTGGGCAGGCTTTATCCGGATGGCGTGGCCGCCAGCCAGTTGGAAGCGGTATTTAACCAGCTGAAAACGGCAGGCCGTCTGAAATTACACAAAACCGCTTAGACCAAATGCGACGACATCGTCACATTTGGCGGAGGAAACGATGAAGCAGGATTTTCAGAAAATCGGCAAATCCTACGCAACCGCCGCTGCCGAAATCGGCTGCAGCAAGCCCATGCTGGTGGCGGTGGTGAACCACGGGAATTGGCCGAAAAAAGGCGCAGACGAGCTGCGCGGGAAGTTGAAACAGTATTTTGAAACAAATGGTGCGGATATTCCCGCTGGCCTGAGAAACGAGCCGGAAGCCGCACCTGCCCACCCTAACGAAAGCGAGGACAAAGAGATGTTATTACGAAAAGCAACCCTGACACAAGCCGCCAAGCAGCACTTCGGCATTTTTAAAGACCCTTTTAACGACGAAATCCAGTCTGCCGATGATGTGTACATGACACCGGATGTGCGTTATGTGCGCGAGGCGATGTTTCAGACGGCCTGCCACGGTGGTTTTGTGGCGGTGGTCGGCGAAAGCGGCGCGGGCAAATCCACCCTGCGCGAAGACCTGCAGGACCGCATCAACCGCGAAGGCCGCCAAATCATCATGATCGAGCCTTATGTGCTGGCGATGGAGGACAACGACCAGAAAGGCAAAACCTTGAAAGCGGTGCATATTGCCGAAGCGATTTTGGCAGCGGTTGCGCCCAACGTATCGCCCAAACGCAGCCCCGAGGCGCGTTTCGCCCAAATCCACCGCGCCCTGACCGAGAGCGCAAAAGCGGGCAACAAACACGTTTTAATCATCGAAGAAGCGCACGGCCTGCCGCTGCCGACCCTGAAGCACCTGAAACGCTTTTTTGAGCTGAAATCGGGCTTTGAACGCCTGCTGGGAATTGTGTTAATCGGCCAAACGGAATTGGCGCAAAAGCTCTCGGAAAACAACCCAAGTGTGCGTGAAGTGGTGCAACGCTGCGAAGTGGTGACACTGATGCCGCTGACTGACGGCAAGCTGGAAGGCTATCTGAAACACAAGTTTGCCCGCACCGGAGCGGACTTGACCAAAGTGATGGACGAGAGCGCGATTGATGCGGTGGCCGAACGCCTGACTGTTAAAAGCCGCACGGCCAAAGGCACGGAAATGAACAGTCTGCTGTATCCGCTGGCGGTCAATAACTTAGTCAGCGCGGCCATGAATCAGGCGGCAGAACTGGGGTTTGATGTGGTAGATGGCGATGTGGTGCGGGGTGTGTGATGAGCGCGAAACGTTTAATGATTGCTTATGTAGTTTTATTGGCGGTAGCACTGACAGCCATGTTGCAGAGCTGCCAAAACCAACCGGCACATGCTGCCGATGCCCAAGCCGCCGACCAAGCGTGGGAAGCGGCCTACGGCGGCATGAGTGAGACGGAATTGGCCAAAGCGGTGGTATTGGAGCCGGTGGGAGGTGTGCAATGAAAGTGGAACGTGATTACAGCAACATCAAAGCCAAAGTATGGCGCGAACGCTCAGGCTTTTTATGCTGCGAGCTGAGCACTTTGAACGATAAATTTATCCTGCTGATGGTTTCGGCGGACAAAACCGAAGACGAAGCGGACTTGGTTCAGACGGCCTTGAACTGTTTGAGCATGAAAGATTTGGCCTTGGCAGGCAGAAAGGCGGCGTGAGATGGATGTAAAACAGTTAATTCAACTGCAAAGAAAGATTGAAAAAGCAGTTTGGGATTTTGACGACAAAATGAGAGCTTATTTCCCGCCGGAGGCCTTTCAACGGCTAATTTGGGAAAGCCATCCGCAAGGGTTTGTCTTTGAATGGATGGGGATGCAGCCTGTATTCGAACAGTTTCTAAAAGATAAATATCCTGATGTTTCCGCTGAGTTGGAAGCGGCATTTAAAAGTTTTGAGGAACTGTCATGAAAGTACGCTGCCCTGCCTGCGGTGCCAGCATGAGCTTGGATGTGCTGATTACCCATCAAGAAGCGCGTGAAGCCCTGATTTCGCTGGCCAAAATTTCCGAAGAGCCGCTGATTGCGCTGCTGCGCTACCTGACTTTGTTCAGGCCGTCTGAAAAGGATTTGAGTTTTAACAGGGTTTCAAAGCTTTTGGGCGAGTTAATCCCGATGATACAGGCCGGAGAGATTACGCGTAACCGCAAAACCTATCCTGCACCGCGCGAGGCTTGGGTTTGGGCGGCAGAAAAATGTGTTGAGGCACGCAATGCAGGCCGTCTGAAAACACCGTTGACCACGCACGGCTTTTTGTTGGAAAACATCACGTTTTGGACACCCGGGAAAACAGCGGCAACAACGGTACGTCCAACCTCAGCAGACGGCATAGCGGTGGCCGGCCACCACCCCCCGTCCGAGCCGCAAAGCAAGCTGCGCGACGGTGTGGGCAACTTAATGGAGTGGGCAAATGGAGGCTCAAAATGACTGGTTGAAAACAGAAATAGCCAAAGGATTCATGCTGCTCTCGGCCTTAAACCTCAAAGGCCGTCCGGCGGCGAAAGACCTGACAGCGGTTGCCGAAGTCTGGTACGGCCTGTTGAACAAACAGGAATGGCAGCCGCAACGCGATACAGCGCGTTTTCAGACGGCCTTTGAGACCATCGCCGCCACACAGACCGAATGGCCGAACCCGGCCGATTTTGTGAAGTTGCTGCCGCCGATACCCGTAAAGATGGTGCAGAAACTGGAGAAGAAACACGTTACCACGGAATACGGCAAGGCGCAGATAGAGATTTTGAAACGGCATTTTGCCGGACTGAAAACCAAAAAAGCACCGTGTATGAACCGCGACTGGATACACGGCCCGCGCCACCGGACGGTGGATGAATGCAAACGGATTTATGCCGCAAGGCAGAAAGGAAAAGAGAATGACTGATTTAAGCCAATACCGCCAAGATGCCAAGGGCAATTTAGTAGCTTTGGCCAATATCAAAGAAATCGACCTGCTGCGCGACGAGCTGGTCATGGAGATTGCCGGTAAAGCCGCTGCCGTACAGTCAACCGTTGCCGATTTCAAACGCACCGCGATGGATGACATCGCCGCGTTTGTGCAGCTTTCCGCCGACCGCTACGATGTGAAGCTGGGCGGAAAGAAAGGCAACATCACGCTGCACAGCTTTGACGGCAGCTACCGCGTGAATCTGGCCATGCAGGACACACTGGTATTTGACGAAGGGCTGGCAGCGGCCAAAGCCTTAATCGACGAGTGCATCAACGAATGGACGGAAGGCAGCCGCAGCGAGCTGAAAACGCTGATTAACGCGGCGTTTCAAGTAGACAAAGAAGGCAATATCTCCACCGCCCGCGTACTCGGTCTGCGCCGCTTGGAAATCAAAGACGAGAAATGGCATCGGGCGATGGACGCTTTGAGCGACAGTCTGCAGGTGCATATCAGCAAACCGTTTGTGCGGGTGTACCGCCGAGCCGAAAACGGCGAATATGCGTTGATTAACTTGGATATTGCGAAGGTGTGATGATGACTGACCCAAGGGAATTGCCTACTGAAAAAACAGCGGTAATAGACATAGAACTTCGTTCCGACAGCGGCTATACCTGTCAGATATTAGGACAGAGAATCAGCCCGAGACAATGGGCAATGATTAGCGAAATTCTGCATAGAAAAGATATTTAACCCGCGCGGCACGGCCTGCCGCATTTTAATACAGGAGCAGTAACATGACTAAATCAGAATTGGTAGCAGCATTGCAGGAAAAGTATGTATGGGACAAAAAACGCGCAGAAATGGCCGCTGAAGGCGTGACCGAACTCATCACGGGCGAACTCGCCGCAGGCAAGGATGTGGCGATTCACGGCTTCGGTACGTTTACCGTTACCCAACGCGCCGAACGTCAAGGCCGCAACCCGAAAACAGGCGAAGCCCTGACCATTCCGGCTGGCAAGGCAGTTAAGTTCAAGGCTGCCAAGCCGTTGCGCGAAGCGGTGGACAAGTAGGCTTCACGCCAAAGGCCGTCTGAAAAATTTCAGACGGCCTTTTTTATTTGCCAACGACATGGAGAGCAGATAGAATAAAACCTAATTGATTGATTTTACGCTAAAAATGAAACACCGTTTCACATTATGAAACAGAAAGGATTGGGATGGAAACCTCCGAACAGAAAAAACAGCGTTTAATCCGCCTGATCCATGTGGCGAAAACGCAGTTGATGATGGCCGACAGCGATTACCGTGCGCTGTTGGCCAATATCTCGTGCGGCAAAACCAGCAGTACGAAGCTGGGCATTGCCGAACTTGAGCTGGTATTACGCGCGATGAAGGCGAAAGGCTTTGTGGTCACAACCAAACAAAACAGCACGGCAAAGCCGGACATCAAGGTGCGCCCGGCGCACAAGGCCGTTGAGGCGCAAATTAAGAAAATACGCGCATTGTGGCTGGAACTGCACCAAATGGGCGAAGTGCGCAGCGCGTCGGAATTGAGCTTGGCCAAGTTTATGAAACGCATGACGGGTGTGGATTACCACGGCTGGTTGGACAGCGACAACGCAAGCAAGGTGATTGAATATTTGAAGAAATGGCAAAAACGGGCGGAAAGGAAAACGGGGGTGGCAAGTGGCTGATGAAAGAGTACCGGAGCTGGTGGCCGATTTGGAAGACCAAACCGCCGCCTGCTTAATGAGCGAACTGAAAATCGACCGCCGGCAGGCCGCAAGCGTGGCGAAAAAAGTGGCGCGGCACATTACCGGCAACTGGGGCGGTCAGTTGATTTATATCCCGAAAAACCTGCTCGGCCAAATCTCCGAGCGAGACGAACAGCTTTATAAAGAGTTTGACGGCCGCAATCATGCCCAATTGAGCCGCAAATACAATCTGACGGTGCAGCAGGTTTACCGCATCGTCAAAGAAGTTGGCTTGCGCGAGCGGGCGAAAAAGCAGGCGGATTTGTTTGCATAACGGCGGATGAAATCAGAATAGCGGTCAGGTTTTGTCCTGACCGCTTTTATATTGCGTTTCTCCGCTCGGTCGGGGGTTTGCCTACCCTAAGAGTGAAACGCGCCAAAAACGCCGTTTTTGCGCCTTTTTTAAAAACCAAGTTTTAACCCGCATTAAAAGCCGTTTCAGACGGCCTTTGCCAAAATAGCCTCATCAATCCGATGGGGCTTTTTTTATGTCCAAACTTTTTGAAATTTTCAAGGCCGGCACGCGCACCGACAACAACGGCCGCACGGTAACGATTACCGAGGCTGATGTGGCAGAGGCGGCTGCGGCTTATGACCCTGCGCTGCATGAAGCACCGCTGGTCATCGGCCACCCGAAAACCGACGCACCGGCCTACGGCTGGGTGGGCAGCCTGAAAGCCGACGGCGGCGTGCTCTCTGCCGACTTTGCCCAAATGGACGACGACTTTGTCGGCTTGGTACAAAGCGGCCGCTACAAAAAGGTGTCGGCCAGCTTCTACCCGCCCGACAGCCCGAGCAACCCCAAGCCCGGCTTTTGGTATCTGCGCCATGTCGGTTTTTTGGGTGCACAGCCGCCTGCGGTGAAAGGCTTGTCGGCCATCAACTTTGCCGAAGACGAACAGTTTGTTGAATTTTCGGAAGCCGCACACGGCTATTCGGCAGGCCTGTTCCGCAGATTGCGCGAATTTCTGATTGAGAAATTCGGCATTGAGGAAGCGGATAAAGCCGTACCGGGCTGGCAGATTGATTCGATTGAAGAAGCGGCCAAGTGGAAAGACCCGATTTCAGAACCGGCATTCGCCGACCCGATTAATCCCGATATGAAACCCAACCATGATGAAAAGGAGACCCCTATGTCGCCCGAAGAACAGTTGGCAGCCGAAAAAGCCGCCCGCGAAGCCGCCGAGAAGAAAGCAGCCGCTGCGGAAGCGGAGCTGAAAAAGCTGCAAGACGAGCAGGAGAAAGACCTGCGCGCTGGTGCGCACCAGCAGAATGCCGAATTTGCCGAAGGCTTGGTAAAGGAAGGCCGTCTGAAACCGGCCGATAAAGACTTGGTGGTGCAAGTGCTGGACTTTGCCGAATACCCGGAACACACCACCGCCGATTTCGGCGAAGGCAGCGCGAAAAAGCCGTTGGCCGAAGCCCTGCGTGCGTTTTTGGGTGCGGTACTGACCAAGCAGAATTTGGGCGGTACGTTTGCCCAAGGCCGCCCGGCAATGGATTTTGCCGAGGGCATGAGCCATCACGAGCGTGCGCTGGCGTATCAGCAGGCAAACCATTGCAGCTACGAAGAGGCGGCGCGCCGTACTGCGCAAGATTAACCCTGTATTAAAAAGGAAACACAATGAGCAAGCATTTAGCAGCATTGCGCGAAAAAGACGAAGTGCTGACCCATTTGGCGGTCGGCTACCGTCAGGCCGGTTTTGTCGGCGAACAAATCGCGCCGGAAGTTTTTGCCGAAAAAGAAGGCATCAAGGTGCCGGTGTACGGCAAAGGCTCGTTTGTCGAATATGAGACCGAACGTGCGGTCGGTGCGGCCAGTAACGTCATCACGCTGGACCGCGGCAAAACCATGCCGGTGGTGTTGGAAGAACACGATTTGGCGGCAGGTGTGGACTACCGCGAGCAGCACGAAAGCCGCCACGACGAGAAAGCCAAGGCCACGCGCCGCGTCACCGCCGGCATCCAGTTGAAGCAGGAGCTGGAAATTGCGCGCCTGATCCAAGACAAAACGGTTTACCAGTCCGGCCATACCGAAGATTTGTCTGCTGCTGCCGAAAAACAGTGGACACATGAAAAAGCCGACGTGCAGGAAGCCCTTGAAACCGCCAAAGAGAAGGTGCGTGCTGCCTGCGGCATCCGTCCTAATATTCTGGTGGTAGGTGCGCAGGTGCTGAGCAAACTGCGTATGAACGAAGGTTTGCGCAGCAACCTTTCCGGCAACGACCGCAAAGTACTGCTGAACATCGAAATTCTGAAAAACCTGCTCGATGTCGAAGACATCATCGTGGGTGAGGCGGTGTACACCGAGGGTAGCGGCAAGAGTACCAAAGATGTATGGGGCAACTTTGCCAGCCTGATTGTGCGCCCGACCATTGTTTCAGACGGCAACGACGAAGGCCAGACCGCCTTTGCCTACACCTTCCGCCGCCGCGGTATGCCGGTTGTCGACCGCTACGACGGCGTGGGCGGCAAAGTGGAATATGTGCGCTACACCGACATCCGCAAAGCGGCGGTGGTCGGCGGCGCGTGCGGCTATCTGTTCCAGAACCCGATTGCTTAAATGCGACGACATCGTCGCTTTTGAAGGCCGTCTGAAAGCCTTTCAGACGGCCTTAGGAGAAAAACATGGCTAAACAAACCAAACAGGTGGTCTTAACCACCACCGTCAAAACCACCGGCAAAGTGGTGGAAAACCGCTTTGTGACCTACACCGGCAAACAGGCCAAGACCGATGAAGCCGTGCTGGGCGTGGCGGCTTATGATGCCGACGAGAACGAACTGCTGGCGGTTGATGTGGTCGGCATTGCGCTGGTGGAAGCGGGCGGCCAAGTGGCCGCAGGTGCGGCGGTGTCGGCCGATGCGCAGGGTTGTGCGGTGGCCGGTACGCAAAATGCGGCAGGTACGGCGGTCACAGCTGCGGCAGCCGCAGGCGACTTTATCCGCGTATTGCTGAAAGGTTAATCATGGCGAAGAAAGTGTATATCGCGGAAACCGCGCTGATTTTGCAGAACGAAGACGGGGAGGATTTCCGCGTCGAGCCGGGCGAAACCGTCGAACTGACGGCCGACCAGTATCAAGACGTGGCCGCGCATGTGGTAGTGGCGGAAATTTCAGACGAAGTCGCTCAGCCTGACAGCGAAACACCGCCGGAAGTAACGCCGTCTGAAACCGAACCGCAATCCGAAACCAAGCCTGCCCGCGGGCGCGGCAGCAAGAAGGAAGCGTAATGCGCTATATCACGCGCGATGATTTGGCGGCGGCGGTGAGCATGGCGGAGCTGGTGCAGCTGAGTAACGACCAGATGAGCAACTACGGCATGGAGGAACCCGACTGGAACGTGGTTGACCGCGCCATCGTCTATGCCTCGGAACTCATCGACGGCCATATCAGCGGCCGCTACGCGCTGCCGTTGGTGCCGATGCCGGGTATTCTGCCGCAGCTGGCCACCGACATTGCGCGGTTTTGGCTGCATCAGCGGCGCGTCAATGCGGCGGAGTTTCCGAAGCCCGTTCAGACGGCCTACGACAATGCCCTCAAGATGCTGGCAAACATCCGAGACGGCAAAATCCACCTCGGCATCCGCGAGGTGGAAGAGCCGACGGGGCAGCTCCAGCCCGAGCGCGGTGCCTACCGCGTGCGCGGCGGCGGCAAGATGAATTTGGAGGGCTACTGATGGCGGCCACCGTACCGATTCTGCAAGCCGTGGTTGGGTGGCTGCAAGACGAACTGCCCGATGCCGAAGTGCGGCTGTTTCCAGACAATCCTGCCGGTTATCGCTTTCTACACCCGAAAGGCGCGGTGTTGGTGGGTTATCAAGGCAGCAAGTTTGGCAGCATCGAGCAGCTGGGCAATATCTCGCAGCAGCGTGTGATGACCCTGCATTTAACCGTGTTCGGGCGCGGTCTGCACCACGACGGCGCGGCGCTGGATTTGCTCGACCGTCTGCGTTTGGCCATTGTGGGTTTCAAGCCGCCGCACTGTCTGCCCTGCCATTTAATCAGCGAGCAGTTTGCCGGAGAGGATGGCGGCGCGTGGCAATACAGTCTGCTGGTGCAGACGGAAACCCATCAGGTGCAGCAATGCCGCGAACCGGCCAAACCGACTTTTACGGCAGCCCGTTACCGCCGTTCCGACCAAGATTTAGAACCCGATTTAAAACCCAAGGAGTAAGATATGGCAGCAGCCTACCACCACGGCACGGAAACCATCCGCATCGACGGCGGCTCCGTCCCCGTTTACACCGTCGACGGCGCGATTACCGCCATCGTCGGCACCGCCCCCACGGGCGCGGTCAACGAACTGACCGTGTGCCAAACCAAAAAAGACTTTGCCGCGTTCGGCGGCGAGCTGACCGGCAAGGGCTTCACGCTGCCCGATGCGGCGCATATCTGGACGCGCTACGGCTCGGGCGTGGCCTATGTGATTAACGTGTGCGACCCGGCCAAACACAAAACCCGCGTGACCAACGAAGTATTGACGGTCGACAGCGATACCCTGACCGCCCACACCGCAAAACCCGCCTTGTTGGACGGCTACCGCCTGACCGACGGCGCGGCCGCGCTGACCGAAGGGCAGCACTACACCATCAACACGCTTACGGGCGAGATTGTGTACAAAACCAAACCCATCGCCCCGAAAATCACTTACGACCATGTCGACCCGACAAAGGTTACCGAAGCCGACATCCTCGGCGCGTATGTGGCCGCCACGGGCAAACGAACCGGCTTGGAGTTGCTGACCGAAGGCTTCAACCGCTTCGGTGCCGATGCCAAAATCCTCATCGTGCCCGAGTTTGACAAAACCGCCACCTGTGCGGCAGCGATGGTGGCCACGGCCGGCAAACTCAATGCCGTTGCCTACATCAATGCGCCGAAAGGCACATCGCTGAGTAAGGCTTTGGAAGGACGCGGGCCGAACGGCAGCATCAACTTCAACACCTCGTCCGACCGCGCGCAGCTGTTTTATCCCCACGTAGTCGGCCTGCTCGGTTTGGAACATCTGGCCACCCACGCCGCCGGCCTGCGCATGAAAACCGACGTGAAGCAAGGTTACTGGTGGAGCATCTCAAACAAAGAGCTGCTGGGCGTAACGGGGCTGGAAGTGGGTTTGACCGCCCGCGCCGACGACCCGCAAAGCGAAACCAACCGCCTGAACGAAAAAGGCATCACCACCGTATTCAATTCATACGGCACGGGCTACCGCCTGTGGGGCAACCGCTTGGCCTGTTTCCCGACCGTTTCCCACATCAAAAACTTCGAAGTGGCGCAGCGCACGGGCGATTTGATTGACGAATCCATCCGTCGCGCCGAGCTGCAATACGTTGACCGCCCGATTGACGACGCACTCATCGAAAGTCTGGTCGAAACCGTGCGCACCTATTTGGGCACGCTGCCGAGTATCGTCGGCTTTGAAGTGGGTTTGGACTACGACTACGACCTGCCCGATGCGTTCAGTAAAGGGCAAGTCCCCATCAAATATGACTACACGCCCAAGCTGCCGGCCGAGCGCATCACCAATACCAGCGTAATGACGCGCAAATACTTGGTCAACCTTGCCTCCGGCAACAGCAATTAAGGAGCTGACACATGAGCGATTACATCCGCGCGATTTACAACGCCAACGTTTACGTTGACGGCAACAGCCTGTTGGGCAAGGCATCCGAAGTCAAACTGCCTGATTTTGAAATCAGCCAGGACGAACACAAAGGCTTGGGCTTGTTTGCCACCATCAAGCTGCCATCGGGTGCCGAAGCCTTGGAAGGCGAAATCACTTGGAACAGTCTGTACCCCGAAGTGGCCGAAAAACTCTACAACCCTTTCCGCGGTGCGCAACTGATGGTGCGTGCCAACCAGCAGATTCACAACGCGGCGGGTTTGGTCAAGGAAGTGCCGGTGGTCACGTTTTTAACCGTGCTGCCGAGCAAAAACGGCTTGGGCACGTTCAAACCGAAAGAGAAATCGGAACACAACACCACCTATCAGGCCACCGAAATCCGCCAAGTCATCGACGGCCGCGAAGTGCTGTATTTCAACGCCTTCAAGAATGTTTACCGCGTCGGCGGCAAAGACGTGCTCTCGCAGATGCGTAAAAACATCGGCGCGTAGGTTTTAAGACGTATTAAAAGCCGTGGTCGACGGCCTTTGACAAAATCGCTGTATCTCCCGCAGATACAGCGGTTTTTTATTGTATTGAACTCTTAAAAAGGATTGAAACATGAACGAAGCACAGAAACTGCAAGAAGGCTTGGGCGCAACCCAAACCGTGAAGCTGAAATATCCGGCGCGCTTGGCGACGGGGCAGACCTTGACCGAATTAACACTGCGTCGCCCGAAAGTCGGCGATATTCGTGCCGCCGCGCATTTGAATACGGATGCAGAACAAGAGCTGTTTATTTTCGCCCGCCTGACAGGCTTGGTGCCTGAAGATTTAGATGCGCTTGATTTTGCTGATTACAAAGAAGTCCAGCGCGTCTTTCGACTCATGCAGGAAAGTGAGTAATAGAAGGTCGTCTGAAAAAACGACGGTTGAAGAAGCGGTTTCTCAATTGACCGCTGCCTGTGCCGATATGGCTTGGTGGTACGGCTGGTCGCTACAAGCTATCGATAATCTGACTTTGGACGATTTTGAAGCCTTTCAGAAAGAAGCAACCCGCCAAATGAAGGCGGGTTTCAGAAAAGGCGTTTAGTTTGGTGCGGCGCGGAATTTGTACCAAGTGAGCAGCCCGGAAACCATGCCTCCGAGCAGAAAGCCTATGCCCGCACAAAACGGCGATGCCAGACAGGTGGCAAACATACCGAGAAAAATACCGAAAACCGCAGATGTAACAGGGGTTTCAAAGGTAAACAGGCCGATAAAGACATAACTGAAAACAATCAGACACAGAATGCTGCCGAACAAAAATCCGAACATATTCATTCCGTCTGTGAAAAAGTCCAGTTTGTTTTCTTGGTTCTCGTTCATTCCCTGATTCCTTGTTGCGTTTGCTTTGATGTTAAAGATAGGGTTTTGAAATGTCAAGTGAATTAGCGGTCAGCGTACTTATCGGGGCATCGGTTCGTGCCGGATTTGCTACGGTTTTCGGCCGCGCCAAAAATACGGTTAAGGAACTTGGCGGCGAAATCCAAAAAACGCGTGCCACGCAGGAAAAGCTAGGCAAAAGCATTGCCAAAGGCGTAGCGACGGGACGCTCCGGTTTGGGTGTTTTGCGGGAACGTTATGACCTGCTGGGCAAAGCCATCGAAAAGGCAGGAGTTGCACAAGGTCGTCTAAATAAAGCCATCAAAGCGCAGGAGTCGTCAAAACAGCGACGAGCCGACATCCGTGCCGAAATGGCCGAAGCAGGCGGCCATGCCGCTGTTGCAGCCGCACCGATTATCGCGTCCGTAAAAAAATTTATGGCGCAGGAAAACGCATCGGCCGATCTGAAAATCGCCATGATGCGCAATGACGGCAGCTTCGGCAAATTCAAGGAAATCGACCGCCTTACAACCGAATGGGGCGCGGCTCTGCCCGGCAATAAAACCGACTTCTCAAAAATGGCACTCGGCTTGAAAAGCCAAGGCATTTCCGACGACACGATTATCAACGGCGGCGGTTTGGCTACAGCCCAGTTGAACGTGGTCATGGACATTCCGATTGCCGACGGCAGCTTTTTCGCCAAAAACATGGAAGCCCACGGAATCAAGGAAAGCGAACTGCTGAAGTCCGCCGACCTGACCCAGCGTGCCTATTTTGCAGCGGGTTTGAAAAAAGAAGATATGTTCGAGGCCATGAAGTATTACGCAGGCAAGGCAAATACTTTGGGCTATACAGGGCTTGAGCATCAAAAAAGAATTTATGCCGTAGAAGGGATGGCGGCCACCAAAGGCATAGAAGGTTCGCAGTTTGGTACTAATTTTAGTACTTTCTTAGGCAATTTGTCCAAAGGTGTCGGCAATATGGAGTATGCCGACAAAGGGCGTAAAGGCGACCTACGCCGTATGATGGAATCTGTCGGCGCAAAATTCGACTTTTTCAACCCTGATGGTTCAATTAAGGACTTGCGTACCATTACGGGTATTTTGGAATCTGAGTTTGCCAAAATCAAAGCCAAATACGGCGAAAAAGGCGTAATGGACATTTCCAACGCCATGTTCGGTTCGGAAGGAGGCAGGGTTGCCGATATCCTGATTCAAAGCGGTATCAAAGGCTTTGATGAAATGATAGCCAAAATGGATGCACAGGCATCGTTGTCCGACAGAATCAAAGTCAAAACCAGCACGTTGTCGTCAGCTTTGGAATCATTGGGCGGCGCGGCGGAAAATACAGCAGCCGTATTCGGCAGCGTATTCGGCGCAGACATCAAATCGGCCGCCCAAACTTTGCAGGGTTTGGTAGAAAACGGCTTGCAGCCGTTCTTGGAGCACAACAAAGAAACCATCAAATGGGTGGTCGGTCTGGCGGCGGGCTTCTTTGCAGCCAAGTTGGGCATTCTGGCACTTGCTTATGGAGCCTCGATGTTTCTGATGCCGTTTCGGGCATTGACCACATCAGCGTTCAAAGCGCAAGCGGCTTTCCGTCTGTTCCAATTGATGCGGCTCGGACAAATCGGTAAAGGCGTGATGGTATTACGCATGTTCGGTATGTCGGCGGCTTCGGCCGCAAAAATGGCCGGATTGCTGGGTAAAGGATTCGGTCTGCTCAAAACCGTATTTTCCGTATTCAGTAGCGGCGTAATGACAACCATCCGCTTCCTGCCTATGCTGGCTTCAGGTTTTCTCAAACTCGGCATGGCGCTGATGGCCAACCCCATTTTCCTCGCACTCGGTTTACTGGCCGCAGCCGCCTATTTGCTTTACACCAACTGGGAAGGCGTGGTCGGCGGAGCCAAGGCACTGTGGCAGGATTTGGGCAACTTCTTCGGCAGTCTGTGGACATCGGTTACGACTGCAT
>NZ_JBHSPY010000035.1:0-25031 GCF_042658245.1 Neisseria weixii | reverse complement strand
TTGGACGCACCAAAAAAGCCGCCGGTGCGCGGTTGGCTGCACGCGGACAGTACAAAAGCCAACGCGATTACGGTCATCATTTTTTTCATAAGAATCTTGGGGCTGACGTAGATTGGCAGTCATGATAGGCTGCTAAAATGAAGATAACCCATTGCAAATCAAGAAAATCCATACAGAAAAAGCTGCTTGAATTTTCCGTACCGGAAGTGAGTGCCCGTTCTGCTGCGGATATTTTCAGGTATTCAGCCCAATTCAGCCATGCTGT
This sequence comes from Neisseria weixii, assembly GCF_042658245.1. Lineage (NCBI taxonomy): Bacteria > Pseudomonadati > Pseudomonadota > Betaproteobacteria > Neisseriales > Neisseriaceae > Neisseria > Neisseria weixii. Next base: position 24,766 of record NZ_JBHSPY010000035.1, on the reverse strand, counting down.
TTTACCGCAAAATCCGCCAATTCATCGGGCATCATCCGGCACTGTATGCAGACGAAGTGTTTGACGGTGCAGCAGAATTGGACGAAAGCTGCTTCGGCGGTCGGCGCAAAGGTAAGCGCGGTAGTGGGGCAGTAGGAAAAATGGCTGTTTCCGGCATCCTGAAACGGCAGGGCAAGGTGTTTGCTTTGGTGGCGGATAATACCGAACAGGAAACTTTACTGACTGTTATTAAACGGAAAATTATGCCTGACAGCATTGTTTATACCGATTTTTGCAAAAACTGTGATGTACCGGATGTAAGCAGATTTGCCCACCTCCGCATCAATCATTCCAAGCTGTTTGCAGACCGCCAGAACCATATTAACGGTATAGAAAACTTTTGGAATCAGGCAAAGCACACCCTTCGCAAATACAACGGAATCGACAGGAAATCATTCCCGCTGTTCTTGAAAGAATGTGGGGTTGGGTTTAACTTCGGCACTCCAGGCGGGCAGCTGAAAACCCTGCGGAAATGGTGTGGTATTTAGGGCTGATCTACGTCAGCCCCAATATTTTTATTGGAAATTTTCATTTTAGTCCACTGTGAATATGGTTTCAGGCTGCCCATTTTCTGGCAATACCTTCACTGCTTTGAAATGATACTGATATTTTCAGACGGCCTGAACTATCATGTTTACATAAAATAGAGTATAATAACCTTAACTTTACAAATAGCCGTCTGAACCTTTCAGATTGGCTTTGCTGCACCAAAAAATATAAAAATACACGCATCTTACTTGTTCCGTAAATATCTGCCATTCTGAAAAGGCCGTGTATGTCTGCATCTCAAGAAAAGTCACCTTCTTCCTGCAAACGCCCGAATTATTTTTTGTGGACGTCGCTTTTAGTCGGTTTGCTTGCCGTTACCGCCGTTGTTAATCCCACTCTGCTCACAGGCACGATTTCCGATATCAGTCAGTTTTTCTATCTGAAATTCGACTGGTTGATTATGTGGCTGCCGCTGCTGGCTTTTACCGTGGGGCTTTCGGTAGCACTCTCGCCACGCTTCGGCAATATCCGCTTGGGCGGGAAAGACGCCAAACCCGGATATTCCTTTCTTTCTTGGATGAATATGCTGTTTACTGCAGGCATAGGTGTAGGTATTGTGTTTTTTGGACCGATTGAAGCACTCTGGCATTATTTCCACTCACCCGCCGGTATTCAGGCCGAAGGGCTGGCGGAATATCAAAAGGTGGAAAACGCGATGAGCCTGGCTTTGCACGTTTGGGGTATTCCCGCTTGGTCGCTTTATATGATTGCCGGCTTGGTGATGGCTTATTTTACCTATCAGCACAAAACCGAATGCACGCCCGCCGCGCCGCTGCAATATGCGTTCAAACACAAAAAATGGGCGAAACCTTTGGGAATCATTGTAACCGGAATGGCAATTTTGTCGATTGCGATGTCGGTATCTTCTTCGATCGCGATGGCGTCGGTACAGATTGCTTCGGGTTTGAAAATCATCACAGGCTTCGCTTTTGACGCCATCGGCTGGAAAGCGGCTATACTTACCGCACTGGCATTGCTCTATACCGCAGGTGCGGTGCTGCCGATTGATAAAGGAATGAAATTTCTCGGCGACTGGACCGTTTACCTTTCCGTTGTTTTGTTGTTGTTTGTGTTTGCCGTCGGCCCCACGCATTATTTTTTGAGTACAGTCACTGTTGCCATAGGCAACATCATTACCAAAACCATTCATCATTCGTTTGAGCTTTATATGTTCCGCAACCGCGATTGGGTGGTGTGGTATCCGATGGCTTATTGGGTTTGGTGGGTAACGTGGGCTCCGTTTGTAGGCGTGTTTTTGGCCAAAATTTCCAAAGGGCGCACGCTGCGCGAATTTGTATTTGCTTCAGTAATGATACCGGCCGGCTTTATCGTGATTTGGTTTTCGGTATTCTCCGGCTTCAGTCTGCTCGATACTGTTGAAGGAAGTGGCCGCTTGGCCGAAATCGCCAATAAAGGCGACTATGAAGGCACATTCTATTATCTGCTTAATATGCTGCCGTTATCGGGTTTTACCAAACCCGTTACCATTGCGCTTTTCTTGGGTTTTATTGTAACTACTGTTACCAGTGCGGCCATTTCGCTGGGCATTATGACCAGTAATGACGGGCGCAGTGAAAACAAATTCCGTGCGGTAGTGTGGTCTGTGTTCATGACCCTAATCAGCTACGCCGTGATTTTCTCTGGCAAAATGGAAGGTATTAAGGCCGTCGGTTCTTTTTCGGGCTTTCCTTTTGTGTTTGTGATGTATCTCTGGTTTGCCGCACTCTGGCGCCAGCTCAACAGCGACGTACCCCGTACGTGCAAGGAATGAGCCGTGAAAAAAGATATTTTCTATTGGAACCAAAACCTGTACGACAATATTGTCGAAACCGTGATGCTGTTTTTGGCCTTATTGTTTTTATGCTATGTCGTCAAGCTCGCTTTTTTCGATAAAGACTGATTTTCAGACGGTCTCCTGCCTGAAAAACTGTTTACCGTTTGCATTGCGGTAATACTTCCAGTATGCAGACGGACGGCGGACAAGTTCTGAACCGACATCCGATAAAGGAAACCCCATGCAACCGATATCCCGTCTTCCCATACCCGATTTGGACGAAACCTGCGAGCGCTACCTAAAGCAGGTCCGTCCCTTGCTTACCGATGAGGAATATGCCGGAACCGAAGCCGCTGCGCGCCATTTCCAATCCGCCCGCGGCAAAGGCCGCGCCATGCAGGATGCGCTGATTCGGTTTGACAAACAAGCAGAACAAAGCTGGCTGATTGATGCCTGGCTGCAATCCTATCTTGACATCCGCACACCGCTGCCGCTGGCCAGCAATGTCGGTTTCGGTATCCAAAAACAGGGGAAAAGCCTGGCACAATGGGCAGCTGCTTTGGCCGCAGTATGTGCCGATTACCACCACGGACGCATTCCTCCTGCAGAAACACCGCAAGGCGTCCCAGTGTGCATGAATCAATGGGCGATTTTACAAGGTGCCTGCCGCATCCCCGGCAAAAGAAGCGACAGTTTCCACTTCGCTCCCAAAGGCAGCCGCCATATCGGTATTTTGCACAACGGTTTTTATTACCGCATCGCCGTACTGGATGAGCAATACGAAGCCTACCATCCCGATACGTTCAGACAGGCTTTCGAGCAAATTTTGGCCGACACCGCCCAAAACCCTTTCCCGGTTGCCACACCCTGCTATCTCGGCGGCAACAAAACCGCCCGTGTTTGCGCCGATCTGCAAAAGCAAGCCGACAATGCCCGTCTGCTCGAACACATCAAACAAGACTTGTTCCACATCAGCATCAGCAACGACGCACTGAACGCCGATGACGATTTGACTGAAACAACCTTTCAAACCCAGCAGCGCGTTTGGTGCTACAAACCAACCACTTATTGCTACAACACCGCAACCGGACGCCTGTTCCTTCATTGCGAACACACATGGGCCGACGGTGGCGCACTCAAAGGCATTCTTACCCGTGCCACCGGCAAACTTGATACGCCTACAGGTGTAAAAGTGCTGCCCGCCGTAAAACGCTGCGAATGGCAGCTTCCCCCGACCCTGCAAAAAAACTGGGACAAATGGCAGTACCAATACACCGAAAAAGCCGCCAAAATGCGCGTCAGCAGTACGCTTATCCCTTTTAACGGCCTAAGCGTGCCCCAAGGAGTGAGCCATGATGCACTGTCGCAATTTTTGTTCCAATACGCCCAACTTTCCACCTACGGCCGCATCCGCAATACCTACGAAGCCGTCGATGCAAGCCACTTTCAAAGCGGCCGCACCGAATGCATACGTCCGGTTTCGCAGGAATCACTGGCCTTCATCGACACCCTGCTAATAGGAAAACCCGACCGTCAAATGCTGAAAGCTGCACTTGACGAGCACAAAGCCCGCATCAAAACCGCCAAATCAGGCCATGGAGCCAACCGCCACCTGCTCGGCTTACAATTAATGTCGCCTCAAGTTTCCGCCTGTCTGCCCGCATTCTTCAAAAACGCAGGTTATCGCGCCTTTACTACCGATTTCCTTTCCACTTCCACCGTCGGCGATGATACCGTTGTGGTCAACTTCGCCTTTGCTCCCACCACTCCAGGCGGACTGGGTATCAACTACACGCTTACACAGGCCGGCTGGCTGGTAACAATCAGCTATCATGCCGATCAAGAGCAGGAAGTGCGTGCGTTTTCAGCGGCACTTAACCGGGGAGGCAGACAGCTGCTTGAGTTTTTAAACGCAGAATAAGCACTTCACGACAGACAAAGGCCGTCTGAAAATTATGAACTGCCCTCCAATCTTTGGACAAATTGAGAATCTTTCCAAACAACCTTTCCAAGCCGGGTTCTGTAGGTAACAGGATTCGGCTTTTTAAATGCAAATCAGCGCCTCACGCACACCTGCCGGATAACCGCCTATCAGCAAGGCGGTATCGCCACACTTCAACACCCGCAGGCAAATTCCATGAAGGCCAAACGTAAAAAAACATTTACCGCCGACGAAACCGACCATGAAAAAATGCAGCAGAAACGATTGAAAAGCAACGTTATATGAGAGCGGAGAACGCTGCCAAAACACGGAAGCCTTCAATGAAAAGGAAGGGGAATGCCGCCAAACCTGCGAAACCGTTCAAACGTTGAGCAGGACACCCGCTGAAATATCTGCCGCACATTACCGATATTTCCAAAAGCAGTTACCATTACTGCATCGGCAAACCCGATCCCGATGCGGCATCCCAAACGGCAGTTAAGTGGGGCCTATCTCCGGCACAAAGGCTGCCACATTGTCGCCGCATTGTCGCGGAACAAAAATAAAGTGTAGGGAATCATACGTTTATTGGGCTTAAAAGCCAAAGCACTCAACAAAAAAGCCCGCCGCCCGTAAGCAATAGGGGATGCTTCGGCAAACCTTCTCAACCGTGAGTTTACTGTCAAGAAACAGGGAGATAAATGGCTGGCCGATGTGACCGGTTTCAAATGCACTGACAGCAAACCGTATTTATCGCCGATACCGGATGTGTCCTACCGAGATTGCTGCTTATTCTTTAGAGCAAAGAGCGAACGGTAGGATGGCGGCCCAAATAGTGGATAAAGTATTTGGCCGTCTGAAAGGTAGAAACTTCAATGCTGCATTTTGACCGATGTGCTTCCGGCAGAAGATGCTTTGACTTTGCGGTAAGCTTAACGTCAACAGCCCCTAGTTGAAATTTAAAAAGGCTGAATACTGTTACCTACAGAACCCGGCTTGAAAAGGCTGTTTGTGAAGAATTCTCAACTTGTCCAAAGATTAGGGGAGGCAATTTTCAGACGGCATGTCCCCGAAAAATCCGCTACAATCGTCCAACCCAAAACCTAAAAATAAGGAGAAAGCATGCTGCACCGACCGGTTCCGAAAATTTTCCTGTTCGTTCCCGCCACGCGTCCCGAGCGCATCGCCAAAGCCTTTGACTGCGGTGCGGACGAAGTCATCGTCGATTGGGAAGATACGGTTGAGCCCGAACGTAAGGCCGCAGCGCGTGCGGATACGGAGGATTATTGCGGCCGCGCCGATACACCCGAAGTGTGGGTACGGATTAACGGCACACACGGCCCGTTTCATACCGATGATGTGGCGGCGGCAAAGAGTATCAGAAAAATCAAAGGATTGGTGCTTCCCAAAACCGTTCGGGCCGATGAAATTTCTTCGCTGCATCATGCCACCGGCAAACCGGTTATCGCTGACATTGAATCAGCGCAAGGCATGGCCGGCATCGGGCAATTGGCACGTTCAGACGGCCTGTTTGCGATGACCTACGGCTGCTTGGATTTGTCCAATGATTTGGGCGTGAGCTATGGCACCGCTGCTGCGCAAACCATATTCGACCGTCTGCGCACCGATATGCTGCTGCACAGCCGCATCAACCATCTGCACCCGCCCATCGAAACCACCTTCCCGGATTTCAACGACCACGAAGCCAACCGCCGCCATGCCGAATACTGGCGTGATATGGGTTTCGGCGGGGTTTTGTGCATCCACCCGAAACAAGTCGTAGCCGTAAAAGAAGCGTTGAGGCCGTCTGAAAACTTGTTGGCTTTTGCAGCCAAAGTCGTTGCCGAAGCAGAACACAGCGGCCAAGCCGTTTTCCAAGTAGACGGACAAATGATTGATGCGCCGGTTATCGAACGGGCAAAATGGATTTTGCAGCAAAACTGACATTCAGACGGCCTGAAATATTGCCTCATGCCGTCTGAAATCACTTCTGCTTATCATCTTACCGGCTGATCCGCATAGCTTGTGAATTGCCGTTTGGCCGTCTGAATATCCGCCGTTCATTCACACATAAGCATATTCCGCCGCTGCCGTTCCGTGCTAAAATCGCCCTGTTTGATGGCAGCAGACGGCCATCCCGATAGGCACTTTTCGCAGAAGCCCACACTTTCTGCCAAGGAAAATACATGAACATCGAGACCCTTCCACTGTCCGGCGGCAACATCGGCATCGAGCGCGAGAGCCTTCGCACCACCGCCGACGGCCACCTTGCCGGGACACGCCACCCAGAAGCCTTGGGCAATGTCTATACCCATCCGAACATCACCATCGATTATGGCGAAGCATTATTGGAACTGGTCACCGATCCGCATCAATTCCCGAAAGCAGTGTATCAACAGCTTTTGGAATTACACCAATTCAGCGCGCAAAACATCGGCGAAGAAAGCATGTGGGCAGCCAGCATGCCTTGCCGTCTGCCCGACAATCCCGAACACATCGAAATCGGCTACTTCGGCCAAAGCAACGGCGCAAAATTGAAACGCCTTTACCGCATTGGCCTGTCTTACCGCTATGGCCGCACCATGCAGATGATTGCCGGCGTGCATTTCAACTATTCGCCGCCGGAAAGCCTGTGGGCAGCCTTAGTCGGGCAAGAAGGCGCGGAACCGACCGACACTTGGCGCAATGAGCGTTACATGGGCATGATTCGCAATATCCAGCGCTACGGCTGGCTGATTTGCCACCTGTTCGGCACTTCTCCTGCCTGCGACCAAAGCTTCCAACCGGCGCAAAATGTGCTCGACCGTCTGCACGAGCAAAGCTTTACCTGGAAAAACGCCACCACCCTGCGCATGAGCCAGCTCGGCTATCAAAATAAAGTCGATTTCAGCGTCAGCTTCAATCATTTGAACGAATACATCCGCGATTTGGGTGCGGCAGTGCTGACACCGGCGCCGGTGTACGAATACTTGGGCTTGCGCGGCCCTGCCGGACTGTACCGCCAAATCAGCACCAATATTCTGCAAATCGCCAACGAATATTATAGTGGCGCACGTCCGAAACAGGTGATAAAGAAAGGCGAATTGCCCATCAGCGCCTTGAGCGCTCGCGGCATCGCCTATGTCGAATTGCGTTTGCTCGACAATAATCCGTATGATCCCGCCGGCATCAGCTTGGAACAAATCCATTTCTTGGAAAGCTTCATGCTGTGGTGTTTGCTGAAAGATTCGCCTGCATTTACCAATACGGATTACAATGAAGCCAACCACAACCGCCTGCGCACCGCCTGTTCAGGCTTGAGCGAAGGATTCAGACTGTTTAAAAACGGCCGCAGCATTTCTGCGCAAGATTGGGCAAACGAAATCCTGCATGAAATCCTGCCGATTGCCGAGCGCCTTGACCAAGGTTCAGGCAACAACGGGTACCGCGAAGCCGTACAAAGCCAAATCCGCGCCAACCGCGGCGAATCCCTGCGCCTGCCGCAACGTGTGCAAGCCGAAATGGCCGAACAAGAGTTTCTGCCATGGGCAATGGGCTTGACCGCGCAACATCTGGAAACTTTAAAGCAGCCGCTGCCTCAAGATGTACAAGCCAAGCTGGAAGCGCAAAGCCGGCAATCGTTGCAGGAATTTGCCGAAATCGAAGCCAAAGCCGCCGATGAAATCCCGTTTGACGATTATTTGGCCAACTATTTCAATCCGCTGCACGAATGTTTGGCGAAATTAACGGTTTAAACCGTGATAAAAAAGCCATGCCGTCTGAAACTTTCAGACGGCATGGCTTTTTCTGGCCTAGATCCGATGAAACTCAGCAGAATAAGACAAACTGAGGCCTTTGCCAAACCTCATGCACCACCAATAAAAACCCAAGCGACCGTCATTCCCGTGCAGACGGGAATCCATCTTAAAATTTAAGAAACTTATTTTATTCAATAGTTTGTCATGCTCAAAAATAGATTCCCGCCTGCGCGGGAATGACGTCGGTTCTCTGTGCTGTAGCTTTTCAGAGAGTTTTGCAAAGGCCTCATGCTGACTTTTAAAAGAGTTTTGCAAAGATTTAGGCCGTCTGAAAAATTGGACTGTTCCCCAATCTTTCAGACGGCCTTTAACATTTAAGAGATTAATTAATCCGACATTGCCATCAGGCTGGCATTGCCGCCCGCTGCGGTGGTGTTGATGCTGCACGAAATTTCTTCAAACACTTGCAGAATGTCCAAGCCGTTTTCAGACGGCAGGATGCGGATTAACGCGCCGTCGGTGGCGGCCAGAGCCTGTTTGCGTCCGCCCGGCAAATCTTCCAGCGCAACCACGTGGCTGATACCGGCGTTTTCCGGTTTATCGACAATCAGCAAATTGCCCAAATGCGCCACTTCCGCAGCCAGCGGATGATTGGCTTCAATCACGCCCTGTACACCGGCGGCGGCCAGTTGCACCAACGCGGTGAACGACTGCACCAAATCACCGCCGTAAATCCACACGCGTTTCGGCGCATGCCAGCTCAATACGTTGCGCTCGCCGGTCGGACCGGCCAACACCGATTCGGCATGGCGCAGTGTTCGGATACGGGCTTGGCCTAAAGCGGCCGCAATCGAGAGCTTGCATTCTTGGCTGATCGGCAGGTTGTGCAGCACAGCTTCCAAGCGTTTCAAGACTTCGTCATCGGCTTGACCGACTTTGCTCAAGGTTGGCGCCGCCCACTGTTTCAGACGGCTTAAGCGTTGCAGGTAGAACGGGCCGCCTGCTTTCGGACCCGTACCCGATAAACCATGGCCGCCGAACGGCTGCACGCCGACAACCGCGCCGACGATATTGCGGTTGATGTACACGTTGCCCGCTTCAATGCGTTTGCGGATGTGATCCACGGTTGCGTCGATGCGGCTGTGTACGCCGTGGGTCAGCGCGTAGCCTTTGCTGTTGATTTGATCGATCAGACTGTCGAGTTCGTCGGCACGGTAGCGCACCACGTGCAACACAGGGCCGAACACTTCGCGCTGCAATTCGTTTAAATTGTTCAATTCAAACAAAATCGGGGCGACAAAAGTCGATTGTGCGTCATCAATGCCGTCTGAAACCTTGATTTCATGGAACGATTTGGCCGTACCTTTCATTTTACCAATGTGCGCCAACAGATTGGTTTGCGCTTCGGCATCGATGACCGGGCCGACATCGGTATTCAGCAATTGCGGATTACCGACCACCAATTCATTCATCGCACCTTTAATCATCTCAATCATATGATCGGCCACATCTTCCTGCACGCACAAAATACGCAACGCCGAACAGCGTTGGCCGGCCGAATCGAAAGCGGAATTCAACACATCGGCGCAGACTTGTTCGGCCAATGCGGTGGAATCGACAATCATGGCATTTTGGCCGCCGGTTTCAGCAATCAACACCGGATTGTCATCGCGTTTGGCCAAGGTTTGGTTAATCAGGCGTGCCACTTCAGTCGAACCGGTGAAAATCACGCCGCTGATGCGTGGGTCTTGTGTTAAAGCCGCACCGGTTTCGCCTGCACCCAATACCAACTGCAAAGCTTCAGACGGCACACCGGCTTGATGCATCAACGACACGGCATACGAAGCAATCAAACTGGTTTGCTCGGCAGGTTTGGCGACTACGGTGTTGCCGGCAGCCAATGCGGCCACCACTTCGCCGGTAAAAATAGCCAACGGGAAATTCCACGGGCTGATGGCGACAATCGTACCCACGCCTTGGGTATTGGCGGGTAAAGTTTGCCCGGCTTCATCGGCATAGTAGCGGCAGAAATCGACGGCTTCGCGCGCTTCGGCAATGGCGTTTTGCAGCGTTTTGCCCGCTTCGCGCACGGCCAGCATCATCAATGCGGGCGTGTGCTGCTCCATCAAATCGGCCAAACGGCGCAAACAGGCAGCACGTTCGGCAGCCGGTGTCGCACCCCAAGCGGCTTGCGCAGCCACGGCTTCGGCAATCGCTTCTTGCGCCAAGGCGGCATCGGCAAATGAAACCGTACCCACCACATCGCCATGATCGGCAGGATTGTTCACATCTTGCGGCGCGTTGGCTTCACGCAGCTTGCCATTAATCATCGAGGCCGTCTGAAACGCTTGCGCCGCCGCTTGATTCATTTTTTGCTGCAATTGCTGCAACACATTTTCATTGCTCAAATCCACCCCTTGCGAATTCAGACGGCCTTTGCCGTATAAATCGCGCGGCAGCGGCAAAGCGGCATGCAAATGAATGCCTTCTTCGGCAATGGTGTCGAACGGGCTGCGAATCAGCTCGTCAATGCTGATTTTTTCATCAACGATTTGGTTCACAAACGACGAATTGGCACCGTTTTCCAGCAAACGGCGCACCAAATACGCCAGCAGCGTTTCATGCGTGCCCACCGGCGCGTAAATGCGCACGCGGCGGCCTAAGTTTTGCGGGCCGACCACTTGGTCATACAGGGTTTCGCCCATACCGTGCAGACATTGGTGTTCAAAATCCTTACCCTTACCCATTTCGCAAATCGCCGCCAGCGTGTAAGCATTGTGGGTGGCAAATTGAGGGAACACGGCATCTTGCGCGTCCAGCAGTTTGCGCGCGCAAGCCAGATAGGAAATGTCGGTATGCACTTTGCGGGTGTATACAGGATAGCCGTTGAGGCCGTCCACCTGCGCCCATTTGATCTCGCTGTCCCAATACGCGCCTTTTACCAAGCGGATCATCAGCTTCTGATTGTTGCGGCGCGCCAAATCCACCAAATAATCAATCACAAACGGACAGCGTTTTTGGTAGGCCTGCACCACAAAACCAATACCGTTGTAGCCAGCCAAATCAGGATCGGAAACCAAAGCTTCCATCAAGTCCAGCGACAATTCCAAGCGGTTGGCTTCTTCGGCATCGATGTTCAGTCCGATATCGTATTGCTTCGCCAGAACAAACAATTCTTTTAATTTCGGCAGCAATTCCGTCATCACGCGCTCGTGTTGCGCACGGAAATAGCGCGGATGAATCGCCGACAATTTCACCGAAATGCCGTTGCCGTCGTACACGCCCTGACCTGCCGCATCCTTGCCGATGGCGTGAATCGCAGTGGCGTAATCCTGATAGTAGCGGTCGGCATCGGCTTGGGTAAACGCCGCTTCACCCAGCATATCGAATGAGAAACGGTAGCCCAGTTTTTCACGCTCTTTGCCGTTTCCCAACGCTTCTTCAATGGTTTGGCCGGTCACAAACTGCTTACCCAGCATACGCATGCCATAGTCTACCCCTTTGCGGATCAACGGCGCACCGCCCTTGCCCAACACGCGGCTCAATGCCGAACCCAAGTTTTGTTCGTTGGTCGTAGTGGTCAATTTACCGGTTACCAGCAAACCCCAAGCCGCCGCGTTCACAAACAGGCTCGGACTGTGGTTCAGATGGCTTTTCCAATCGCCGTCTGAAAGCTTGTCGGCAATCAATTTATTGCGCGTGGCATTATCCGGAATACGCAATAAAGCCTCAGCCAAACACATCAGCGCCACACCCTCTTCGCTCGACAACGAAAATTCATGCATCAGCGCATCCACACCGCTCGCTTTGGTACGGCTCGCCCGCACCTGCGTCACCAAACGGCGCGCCAAATCATCGGCAGCACGACGCTCCTCATCCGTCATCTGCGCCTGCTGCAGCATATCGTTCACCGCTTCGACTTCATCGCGGCGGTAAGCCTCAGTCACCGCTTGGCGCAGCAGAGTTTGTTGGGGATGGGCAAATTGGAACATGGATTTTTCTCCTGAAATCAAATGGCATTCATTTTTAAATCATATACCAAAATCACGTTCAGACGGCATGATTTTTTAGCATACTTTAACTTGGTTCAAACTTAGATTAACTCAATAACAAAGAGACATCGTAATACACCGCTTTTTACGGTTGCTTTCGTTAATTTAGCGTGTGGGGTTTAGTGGCTATTGCCACATATAGACATCCTAAAGCGACGGAAAGATATTAGTCATCATCTGACTTGCTCCGGGAACATTTCAACACACAGCCGCCCGAAGGCGGCTGAATCTACTGAATTATTAGGAGATGGATTAGTACCTGTTTCAACACACAGCCGCCCGTGGGCGGCTGAAATCCATGAAAAGCCGAGCAAGACGATTGATGACGTTTCAACACACAGCCGCCCGTGGGCGGCTGACCGCCTCAAACATCGCGGGCTACGCAAAAGAATGGTTTCAACACACAGCCGCCCGTGGGCGGCTGAACTGGCATTTTTTGTAACCATACCCAAGAGATTTTGTTTCAACACACAGCCGCCCGTGGGCGGCTGAATCATCGTAAATTGGAGCAGTTTCCGGCATATCGGGTTTCAACACACAGCCGCCCGTGGGCGGCTGAATCATCGTAAATTGGAGCAGTTTCCGGCATATCGGGTTTCAACACACAGCCGCCCGTGGGCGGCTGAGTTCGTCAGGCAAATCTGCCTGTTCGGATTTCGGTTTCAACACACAGCCGCCCGTGGGCGGCTGAAGGTCTTCACAACCGAAACCGTCAAGCCATGTTTTGTTTCAACACACAGCCGCCCGTGGGCGGCTGACACAGGTTCAGGTTTTGGGGCGTTTTCGTCAGCTTTGTTTCAACACACAGCCGCCCGTGGGCGGCTGACCGGACAGATGGCCGGTAATGTTGCATTAGGCGGGGGTTTCAACACACAGCCGCCCGTGGGCGGCTGATTCGACTTGTCCGCCAGACAGCTCAAAACTAGGCAGTTTCAACACACAGCCGCCCGTGGGCGGCTGAGCTCTTAGTAGCGATGATTCTACTGCCTTTTATAGTTTCAACACACAGCCGCCCGTGGGCGGCTGACACAAATACCAGCTATGCAAACGGAACAGTCTTTGTTTCAACACACAGCCGCCCGTGGGCGGCTGACACCTTTCAGGCCGTCTGAAAATCCCACTCTGTACAGTTTCAACACACAGCCGCCCGTGGGCGGCTGAGTTCGTCAGGCAAATCTGCCTGTTCGGATTTCGGTTTCAACACACAGCCGCCCGTGGGCGGCTGAGTAAATACATTTTTGAGATTTACAATTATGTAGAGTTTCAACACACAGCCGCCCGTGGGCGGCTGACACAACAAAGCTGCCAGCAGCTACCCCCATAACAGTTTCAACACACAGCCGCCCGTGGGCGGCTGAGTTATTTGAGTTTTAGATCACTTTCTTCGTTTTCGTTTCAACACACAGCCGCCCGTGGGCGGCTGACCGGCAGTGGTGTTGGCCACGCGGGAATTTGTTGGTTTCAACACACAGCCGCCCGTGGGCGGCTGACGAGTTGGCGCAGAATATTGAGGCCATACAAACCGTTTCAACACACAGCCGCCCGTGGGCGGCTGTTCTGGTAGATGTGCATTGTTTTTTGGTGATAGAGTTTCAACACACAGCCGCCCGTGGGCGGCTGACTGGCCAAAACACTGATGCTGAAAGGTCTGTTGGGTTTCAACACACAGCCGCCCGTGGGCGGCTGACCTAATAGAGTACCTACCATAATAAAAAGCTGTAGTTTCAACACACAGCCGCCCGTGGGCGGCTGAAGCCTCCTCGGAAACCCTTGCCACTCAAGGCTTCTACAGCCCTAAATCGCCAAAGTCGCCGACAAAGGCGCAAAGCGAGTATAGCACAGCCTTTTCCCGCCATACATACTTTGCTAAGTTCCTGATTGTTAAAGAACCTTCCCGTTTCGCCAACCTGCCCGCATTTTGATGAGCACCGCAGGTTGGCGATTCACACGATCAGCGTGTCTTGAAACACATCCACCGCCGCTTTTGCGCCGTGGTGCTCCACCTTGCGCCGCCATTTGCTGCCCAAGTGGTAAAAGCGCAGGCTGTCGGTTTCGGGGTTATAGGTTTTCAACAATTTTTCTTTCAAAACAACCCATTGATCGGGCGCAATATCGCACTCAAACACCGAATATTGCACGCGCACGCCGTAGTCCAAACAATGTTTGGCGATACGGCGCAGGCGCGCTTGGCCTTGCGGGTCGTCCAGGGCAATATCGTAAGTAATCAGCATCAGCACAACATTTCCCCTTGTTTATTTTTCAGACAGGCATTGAGGCCGTCTGAATGCCTGTCTGAAAAAAATCAACGCATCAAAAACGGCGGATATTCCGCCAAATCGCCGCGCAGGTGCCGCGCCAGCAGCATGGCCTGAATATGCGGCAGCAGGCCGACGGCCACTTCCTCCTGCAAAAACGGATGCACGATTTTCTCCTGCTTTTTCGCCTGCAACGCCTGAAACAGCAGCTTGCGCGTCTCCGCCTTCATATTTACCGCGCCGCCCGCCTCCGCCACAAAATCCTGCAGCTTCACCTGCCCGCGGTTGATCAGCGAAAGCACCAGCCTGTCCACCCACCACGCGCGGAATTCCTCCAACATATCCTGCGCCAAACTGTCGCGCCCCGGCCTGTCCGCGTGCAGAAAACCCACCTGCGGATCCAGCCCCACCCCCTGCAGCGCACCGCCGATCTCCTTGCCCACAATACTGTAAAGAAACGACAGCAGCGCATTCACCCCGTCGCGCGGCGGACGGCGGTTGCGGCCGTCAAACGCAAAACCGCTGTTTTCGCGCAGCAAATAGCGGAACACCCCGAAATAACGCGCCGCCGCATCCCCCTCAATCCCACGGATCACATCCAGCCCCTCAGCCCGCTTCAACTGCTGCAAACCGAAATTCAGCGCCACCGCCGCCGCCTGAACCTCCGCATTTTCCCCATGATTGCGGATATGCCGCTGCAACACCCGCTTGGAAGCCTGAATCTTCGCCGCAATCATATTGCGCGCCACCGGCACAGGATTCTGCTCCGACGCACGGTACTGCGCCCGCCTCAGCAACACATTCCCGCCCTGCCGCCCCTGCAAACGCCCCAAAAACCGCCCGTTTTCCGTAAAAAACGCCAAATTCACCCCGTTTTCCCCGCAAAACCCCATCAAAAACGGCGACACCAACACATTGCCGAAACAGAAAATATGCCCGATGGAATGCACCGGCAACTGCGCTACCTTCCTGCGCTCCTGCTCCACTACCAGCGTCTCCCGCTCCTTATGCAGATAACTGCCTTGGGTGGTGATGTAGAGCGTGTTTTGAAGTTTGCGCATTTGGAAAATCCCCTTGGTTTTGACCGCACTTTAGAAGCCGTCTGAAAAATTCAAACTTTCAGACAGTATCTAGTTAAGAATAGTTGTCTGAAAACAGTTTTATTACAGATTGGATCAATAAAAAATATGGTAATTTATTTAATAACTCTATTGAATTTAATTAAAAACTCACATAATTTAATAATTAAAAATATCTAAATTAAAAATATCTATTTCTTCATTTGGAATAATACTTTCCAATTTATCAAATTCATCTTGCTGAAAAATAAGCGTATTATTTAGAACATCAAGCATCTTACTCTCTTTTACCCATTTATTATTCCATAAAGAAATTTGCTTCAAATCACACATTTTTTCAGAAAAAAGGTAAGTATTTAAATCTGCTTTTAACATCCGTTGCAACCAAATTTGAGTGAAGCCAGAATTAGGCATTCGGCTTAATTTTTGATGAACAAGCTTGGCCATAGCCCCATGATCATCCAACCTATTCAATAATTTACTAATAATGGCACAACAGACAGGAATAACCTTTGGATTGTGGTATGCAATATCAGTAACAATGCTAACAAGTTGTTCAAGGTTATTTATAACCCTAGCTTTTTCTAACTTTTTGTCAAATTTATTAAGCGCCACGTTCAAACTACCTGAATTAGGAAAATTGATACTATGTTGTCTAATCAATAAAATCTGTTTCTGCAAACTAATTCTATGATTTTGCGGAATAGCAAGCCAAGCCAATTTATCTTTTTTAATAGATTGAGTAATCACATCTTGACTACCTTTAGTTTTACTTGCATTTAGTTTAAAACCAAACGGCATCATAATTTCAGACAGATATTTTAAGATTTTCTCACCATCATTAGGATTACAAACAAAAATCCGATAATCATCGCGGTAGCGCAAAATTTTATAATTTTTTATTTCTTGTTTTTTTAGAGTAACACTTAAAATTCTGTCAATATAGCCTAATATAATTTCAGCAATGAAATCCATTAAAACTGAACCTTGAGGGATACCGTTTGTTTGTTGGTTTTGTATATTTTGAATACTCTTATCTATAAAGTTACCCAATAATGAATGATTGCTTCGTTCTATTTTTGCGACTTGTTTGCTTTCTACCGCCCACGCAATTGCATGGGTATAAACTGAACCATAGCAATCTGCCACATCAGTATCAAAAATATAATCGTATTCCAATGCAAGTAAAATGGATTGCTGCTCAACCTGCTCCCACCAGCTAGAGATTTGTTGCGCTTTATCAGATTGTTTATTTTCTGATTGAACAGGAATACTTAAACATTTGATTTTTTCATTACTCTGGAATTTCTTAAATCGAGTTTGCAATTTTCCCCAATTATCTTCTTTCGTTATCTCATGAACTAATGCAACATAAACTAATGGATGAATAATTTGAAATGGTCTCCAAGAGAGCTTTCCGTCTTTATTAGCATAAATCAGATGATTTACACCATCTTGTTTTCCCATTGCACTTTTAGATTGGCAAAAGTCATTTAAATCTTTTCCTATAAACTCTTGTGATATTTTTTCCAGCAAATCGGAAAAAGAAAAATATTTAGGCAAATCAATATTGCAATAACTTTCATGTTTCAAGAAAAAACTTCTTGCTTTATCCCAATCTAACTTCAAGATAGGTGTTCTATTCATTTTTATCTCCCTATTTATTATTTCTATTCGCTAAAAAAGTTTCCCCAAACAACCCCTTCACATACCCCACCGACCTATCCTTCCCCAACAAAGCAGGCTGGCAAATCTCCACCAGCGAACAGGCTTTGCAGCGTTTGCCGTATTCGGGCGGCGGGGTGGTGCCGCTGTCCAGCAGTTCGTGCACCTTGCGGATAACGTCCAGCGTCTGCGCCCTGAGGCCGTCTGAAAACGCTACGGGCACGCGGTGGCGGGTCTGCATATACCACAGCGCGCCTTCGCCGACGGTCTGCCCCGTCATTTCCTCCAAACACATCGCCTGCGCGCAAAGCTGGATTTCGTCGAACGGCTCGGGCTTGGGCTTGCCGCGTTTGTATTCCACGGGTTTCAGACGGCCTGTCCGAATATCGTGCTCAACCATATCGAGTATGCCGCTCAGCCCCAACTTTTCCGCCGCAACATGCACGCTGCGCTCAAAGCGCACGCCTTTGCGGGTTTCCGGCTCGCCCGAATCTACCCGCTCATGCAACGCCCTGCCCTGCGCGGTGAGAAAATTCTCCGCCCACGCCTGTTCGTTGTGGATCAGCGCGCATTGGCGCGGGCAGAAGGCGTAGTGTTGCAGGGCGGAAAGGGAAATGTTTTCCATCGGTTATTTTTCTTTGTTTGGCGGTTATGAAAAAATCCATACAGGCCGAAACCCTTAAAAAAGGGAAGAGGCCGTCTGAAATTTTTACCGTTGCGCGGGCCGGGCCAAACCCAGCCTATATGACTGTTTCCAATGTTTTTTCAGACGGCCTGAAAAATTTCAGCAGGCCGGAAAGCTCGTCTCCCAGTTTGCTCCATAAGAGAGAAAGGTTTGCGTATGCAGCCATACCCAAACATTGGGAGCGGCAGGCATCTGCTTTTCCGGCAGAACGCAATTTCAGACAGGCATTGCACTATGCCTGTCTGAAAATTAAGTTTCTGAATTTTTAAAGTTTTTCAATTACTTCCACACCATCCAGGCCGTCTGAATCGACGCTGATTCGGTAGTCGGCGAAAGACTGGGCTGGGGTGCCGCTTTCGCCGCTGATGCGTTCGACTTTGACGCGCTCGAACAGTTTATGCGCGGGCTGGCTGCCCAGGACGCTGTCGTGCTTGAAGACGATGAGTTTGCGGGCGGCCATTTCACCGCGGGCGGCGGAGCGGTCGTGCTCGAACATCAATTGCAGGGCTTGCCAGAGTTTGCCCAAATCTTCGTCGGAAAAGCCGGTTTTGGCGGCAAGGTTGGCAGAGATAAAGCCGTGCACGCGGTAAAGGGCGTAGGGGACGATGTATTTGCGCCCCATGGTGCGCTCTTTTTCGAGGTCTTTTTCGTTGGTTACGGCCATGCGGGTGATGGAGATTTCCAGCGGCACGATGGGGTCGATGGATTGGGCGAACGCCAGTTGCACGGGGCCGCGCACTTGGCCGCTGTTGACTTCGGTGGTCATCACGGCGCCGAAGGTGCGGATGTCGAAGAAGTTTTTGCACATCCAAGCGGTGATGTCGCGGGCTTTGGCTTCGTCTTTGGGCAGTTTTTTGGCTTCGGATTCGATGCCCAAGGCTTCATAGGCGCGTTTGTTTTGCAGGTTCAGCACGCCTTTGTCTTTCACGTAGATTTCGTAACCCGGCTGGTTTTCGCTGGCAAGTTCGACAAAATTGCGGATTTTGCGCTTCAGGCACACGTCGGTAACCAGGCCTTTGCTGGATTCGGGATCAAGGCGCGGCATATTGCCGGCGTCGGGGTCACCGTTGGGGTTGCCGTTAGTTACGTCAAAAAAGTAAACGAATTCATAGCGGTTTTGGATGGACATGTTTATTCTCCTTCATGTGTTTGGGCAACTGCGGGGTCTTTTTTGGCGAAGTAGCTTTGCTTTTGCTGGTAATAGCCGATGGCAAAGCGGCCTTGTTCATCGATGCTCAAATGGCGCGGGAAAGTTTCAGGCAGCATGGCGACAATCTCGCCCAAATCTTTGTCGAGATTGACCGCCATGCCGGCTTTGTCTTTACGCAGGCGCGATAAATGGTGCTTGGCGCCCGACAACAGACGCGGAAAAACGGAAAACGGCACGGCGGATGCGGAGCCGTAATAGCGGTCGGCAATGCCCGCATTCAATTCGCCCAGCGCCTGATACTGGATGCGCTCGAGCACGGCAAACAGACGCCCGAGCAGATAAGCCTGATTTCGGCTTTCGGTATTCAAACTCATGGAAACCTCCTCGTGAATAAGACCTTTTCTGAAACGCCGCTGTAACACGGCTTTAATCATGGCGACGCGCAAGCCGTTGGCATCGCCGTCGGCACGGATGCGGGCGATCAACTGCGCCAACAGGCTCATGGGATACAGCGTACCGCCGATTACGGCGCGCATCATCTCACCTGCCAAAACGGGGGAAATGTTTTCGCTTTTGCCCAACACGGCCGTCTGAAGCAGCAAACGCCACACCGACGGTGCGGTTTTCCACGGCCGCGGCTCCAGCGCCAAATCCTGCCAATGCTGCGCCAGATTTGCCGCCAACTGCCCGAACGTGGTATCCAGCCAAAAGCGGATGGAAATCCGCGCCGCATTCGGTGCCAAGCCCAAGATATAAAAGCGGGTATCGGGCGACAGATCGGGCGCGATTTCCTGCAAAGGGCGGCCTTTGGCGATTTGCTCCAAAACATTGAATACTTTTTGGCTTTGCTGCTCGTCATCGGGCGGGGTCATGATGTCGGCAAAGAAATCTTCGGCTGCGGCGGCGGTTTCGCTATCGGCAGCTTCCGCCCAAAACACCGTGCTGGCATCGCCGATGGTGAGGCAATGGCCGTTTTCGCGGCGCAGCAGATAATTCAGCGCGGTAGTATAGGCAAAGGCCGACACTTCCGACACCGGCGCATTGGCGCCCTGCTCTTTGCCGAACGAAGCAAAGGATTCTTTGTTAAACGAAATAATCGAACCGCCCGAACTCTGCCCGCCGAACACGCCCTTAATCGCCGGATGCAGCCGCGCAATCGGCGCTTCTTCGCCGCTGATCAGGCACAAGCCCTGCTCGGCTTCGTCGCTTTTCAGACGGCCTGCCCACAGTGTTTGCGCCTCTTCGCGCTTGTGAATCAAGGCGGAAGGCTTATCCAAAGCGAACACCACATTGGCGTCCGGCGTTTCAGACAGGCATGGATAATCAGCAAACTGCGCGGGCTGCCAGTGTTGCAAAAAGCGGTAGAGCGCCTGCAAACCTTCGTCTTGTTCGTGTTGCAACAAATCCAAATGATATTGCCGGAACGCCTCGAAGGTTTTTTCGGATGGCACCACAGGTTCTGTTTTCGCCTGCGCCTTGTCTTTATTGGCTTCCACGCCCAAGGCATAAGCGGTTTTGTCCCACAGAAAAAATGGTTTAGGCGTTGTCCCAGGGCGCTTGAAAGATTGCGGCACGCTCATCAGTTTCGGCTGCGGCTTTTTATCCGCCGTTAAATTCGGCACTGCATCTTGCAGACGGCCTTCTTTATCCAACACCAAAACCCAGCCGATTTTTTCCTCGCTAAAGCCGTAAGGCGGCACTTTCGGATTGCCAACATCATCATTTTGCGTTGCCAAGCGGCGGTAATAACGCGCCAGTGAAGCCAAAATCATGCTTTCACCTCCTCGGCGTAAAACGGCGGCACTTCGATGACCCCGTTTTTCATTTCGGCACGGAAAAATTTCGGCAGATTGCCGTGGTCGAAATCAATATCGTGCAGCATCCAGCCCAAATCTCGGTTGGCTTCGCTTTCAGACAGGCATGATTCGGGAAAAACACCGTCATCATCCACCCAAGCAAAATGCGCCGGAAACTCGCGCACACCCATGCACGGCTGCTGAAAACACTGCCCCTTTAGCGCCCGCCGCTTAAACATTTCGATATGCTTGGTAATCGTATCGTCCGCACCCGCTTTAGCCGTCAGCACCGCATGGGCTTCAATCACATAACCCACGTCTTTCAACACTGTCGCCGCGCGCTGCTGGCGGTCGTCGTCAATCAGCATGTACAAACCTTCCACGCTCTTGCGCCGCATCGCCCCGCTGACCTTGCTCTCCGAAATCTTGCCGCCCAACTCATTGCGCCGCACCGATTCAAAACGGATCGGCTTCAACACATAAATGCGGTCAATCACCCAGCGGATCGCCGGCTTCCAATGCACCGCCGCCAACACCCCGCGCGCCGCCGACGGCGTGATGACATCGTAAGACACCCGTTCCACCTTCATTTCCGGACGGGTAAAACAGGCGTAATCGCCCCAAATGTGTAGGCGTACCCGATTCATTTTTTGTTCTCCTATGATTTTGTTAACCCACGCCTCCCCGAAGGGAGGCGGTTTTCATTTAAAACCATGACAAATTATTTCGACCCGCGACTATCTCAATTCCGATAATCGAAAACCCCTCCTATTTTTTGTCGCGTGGCGGACAAGGATCATTGCCGTAACTGTTGCCCGCCCGAATCCTGCCATCCGCTCCGTGAATCTTGGTATCTGCACGCTGATTTTTGGCAATAACTTCCGCGCGAGCGATGGTCTCCTTCTGTGTTCCATACACAGCTGTCGCCTTGCTGTTCCCTGCTCCCTTAACTGCCCATCCGTCAGAATGGAGGACAACATGTTGATTTTTCTTGCTCATAGCCAACTCCTTTACTTGATAGAGACCACAGTCTAATGGCTTCTTCCATTTTATCCAATAATTTTTTTCAATTTATCATGTTTTAGATAACACTTTCTTCAGCGGCAATGAAGATGCTGTTATCCCAGCTCAAGCCCGCCACCTTGTCATAAAGACCCAGACCAATCAGGCAGTAGAACTGCTTGCCAAACCGCTCGTCATTGATGGGTTCGATACAGCCATCTCTGAAGAGTGCCTGCATGGCACGCTCGGGCACTTGCACGGTATATGGCTGGAGTTTGCGCAACAGTCCGCCGATTTGGTCGGCGTAACGCAGGCTGTCGATCAGGCGTTCTGCCTCATCGTCTAACGGAATAATCAGCGGCTGCATATGGGTTTCGATCATGCGGAACTTTGCCGCGATGGTTTGGAAGGGGAAGTTGAGGCTGCTGCCTGCGTTGTGGTGCATGGCGAGGATTCGGCGCTGATCCAGCTCAGCGCCTTTGAGTTGGTAAACTTCGCGAAAGTAACTGCCGATGGCTTCTACCGATAGTAAATCATCGGCATGCTGCCGCACCACGGAACGCATGACACCGGAAAGCAGGCCGAGTTCGGCGGGGGCTTTCCATTGCGATTCGGGCTGGAATATCCAGACAAAGCTCTCTTCAGCCAGCCTTTTGCCTTCGCGGTTGCAGCGTCCGGCGGCTTGGGCGACGGAATCCAGCCCGGCTTCGGCGCGCATCACCAGTGGGAAATCGACATCCACGCCCGCTTCGATTAAAGAAGTGGCGATCACGCGGCAGGGTTCGCCGTTTTTCAGACGGCCTCGGATGGTTTCCAGCATTTGGCTGCGGTGTTTGGCGCACATCAGGGTGGTGAGGTGGAACACGCCGCCAAGCGGCTTGGCGCTGTCATACAGGCTGCGGGCGTGGCGGCGGTTGTTGACGATGATGAGCATTTGCCGGTGGTGCCCGAGCTTTTCCAACAGGTCGGCATCGGTTTGCAGGCCGATGTGCTGCACGGTGGTTCGGCGCAGTTGCTCGAAAAGTGCAGTCGGATTCGGGGCGATTTCGCGCACGTTTTCAAAGCCGCGGTAAAAGCCGTGTTCGGCCTGCACGGCGGGCTGGGTGGCGGTGCACATCACCACGCTGCAACGGTAGTTTCGCGCCAGCTCTTTGATGGCCTGCATCACGGGCAGCAGCAGGTTGAGCGGCAGCATTTGCGCTTCGTCGAGAATAATCACGCTGCCGGCGATATTGTGCAGCTTGCGACAGCGCGAGGAGCGG
This sequence comes from Neisseria weixii, assembly GCF_042658245.1. NCBI lineage: Bacteria > Pseudomonadati > Pseudomonadota > Betaproteobacteria > Neisseriales > Neisseriaceae > Neisseria > Neisseria weixii. Next base: position 1,800 of record NZ_JBHSPY010000035.1, on the reverse strand, counting down.
TCGGCAAACAGCGATTCGAAAAACTGCACGGCGGTGGTTACCACCACGGGCATATCCCAGTTTTCGGAGGCTTGGCACAGTTTGTCTTTGCTGTTCTGATCTTTGAGCTTGCTGTCGTTGAAGGTGCTGTGGTGTTCCAATACGGCGGCTTCGCCCAAATCGCCGAAGGCTTTGCGGAACTCGGCGGCGTTTTGCTCGATGATGCTGGTAAAGGGAATCACGTAAATCACGCGCCGCATGCCGTGGAGCTTGGCGTGCTCCAAGGCAAACGCCATCGAGGTGAAGGTTTTGCCACCGCCAGTGGGCACGGTAAGGGTAAACAGGCCGGGCTGCTCGCCGGCTTGGGCAACGGCATGGTCGAGAATATTGCTGCGCAGACGGTTAAGCGCGGCGGGGCGTTGTTCGGCTTCGCTTGCCGGAATCTGCTCGGCAGGCCGTCTGAAAGATTCGATAAAGGTATTGAAACGCTGTTGCAGTGCTTTTAAATCGGGATGGCCGCCGCGCTGCACAGCTTTGTTTTCAACGGAAGCATAAAAGGCTTCGGTATCGAGAAAATCAGCATCTACCAAGCAGGAATACAGCATTCGGGTGAAGAAAGCATAGGAAAACCATTTGTGATGGGCGTCGGCCTTCAAGGGTGGTGCGGGCAGCTTTTCCGGCAGGGCGATTTCCTGCTGCCAAACGGGAGCAAGATCGGGAATGTCTGTACCGAAAGACAAGGCAAGACGTTGCGTCAAAGTGCGGCGGTTATCGCCATCGCCATCGCCGTTGGCCAAACCGGCATGGTGGCCGGCAATGCAGAAGGCCATCAGCTTGCCTGCCTTGTCGCTGAACCGTTCTACCGCAATTTTCGCGCCTGCGGTGGCGTGGTCAACCGATTTTCCGCCACGCAAGCGTGCAGCAAATTCAGGCGTGTATTTACCCAAGTCGTGCAACAGGCCAGTATGGCGGGCGGTTTCTTCCGCACCAAAAAAACCGGCAAACCCCGCCGCCATCTCGCCGACTCGGGAAAGATGGCTGCTTAAGGTTTGCCATTGGGATTCGGGAAGATTTTCAGCCGAATGGGCGTGATAGATAGTTTTGCCGTTACAGATTTGCACCATGTTAAACTCCACATCTAATAAAAAATTACCCGAAAAATGTTGAAATTCAATAGCACACGCTTCACTCAAACAGTCTTGCTTTCGGAACTCAAACGGTCAACCAGTCCTGCGCCATGGCGAAACAACGCACAGGGGCGGTATCTGCCCGATAAACTCCCCGACACCGTTTACTGTTCCGAGTTTTTCAGACGACCACGTCCACTGCGCGCCGGCAGTTGAATGGTCGATTTTCCGGCCGTTCGGAAACGTATCTTCCACACCCGTATCACGATTTACGCCCATTGCTGCTTTGATTTCTAAAATGCCGGCGAATTTTACCGAAATCGTGCATTAGCCCAAGCAGTTGTCCTGATTTAAAAAATCCGGTTTGGCAACCAATGCCTGTGCAGTTTCAGCAGCTTCAACCAAATGTGTTTCAACTGATCGTGTGGCCAGATCAAATTCACGCACGGGTGCGGTTGCCTATTCCCTTTCTTCTTTTTGAATATTAAAATCTTCAGTATGCCAAATGATTGTAACTGTTTATTAAGTAATTTTCATCACAAATATAACAAATCAATAAAATCTAAAACATGGATAAAGAGGCCGTCTGAAAATCCCTGAACTGCACCCCAAAAGTCGGACACCCCCGCCAACTTTAAAAGGTGCAGTTTTCTTATGTCCAAATATAACCTACACTTCAAATACCGAGCCGTAC
>NZ_JBHSPY010000034.1:0-25074 GCF_042658245.1 Neisseria weixii | reverse complement strand
ATTAAGCTCAAATTAAAAGGACTGAGTCCTGTACAGTACAGGATTCAGTCCTTGAAAACCGCTTGATTAAACTGTCCGGCTTTTTGGGGTCAGTTCAGGCAGTGGGGCTTTTATTGCGAAACCGGACCTGGAAAGGAAGGTTTCAAAATGAAACAGACCTCTGCCCAAGGCTATTTCAGGCTGAAACTCAGTACAGTCATTAGGATTATCTAAATACTTGTGCTGCTGTTTAGTCAATAACGAAGTAGCTGAAAAACAAAAAAACTTCGGTTTCCGCCTGTCTAAAAAGCAGGCGGTTTTTGTTCCGTATCAAGCCGACAGGCTGGCCGCCAACTGCTGCACCGCCGGCACGGCCAAAACCGCCAACACCAGCAGAATCGCTTTTTCAAAGCCCTTGAGTTTCAGACGGCCGTGATGTCTGTATTGCGAATAAAGATACAGCAACACGCCCGGCAGATACAGCAACACGGAAAACAGCAGATATTCCGCACCCGCCGCATACACAATCCACAGCGCGTACACGGTGGCAATCAGGCCGATGAGTTTGATGCCGATGCTTAAATTCTGCGTGAACGCGAGCTTGAGCAAAAACGCACCGATGAGGAAATACGGAATCAGAATCATCGAGGTGGAAATCAGCAGCAGTGTTTCATAGCTGTTGCCGGTCTGCCAAACCAAAAACAAACACAATTGCACCGTCAGCGTGGTAAACAATAGCGAACCGTGCGCCACGCTGTTTTGGTTCAGCTTCACAAAAGATGGTGGGAATGCGCCGTTTTTCGCAACCAAGTGCGGGATTTCGGTGGCATACAGCGTCCAACTCAAATACGACGACAATACCGACACAATCAGACACACACTAATCAACACTTTGCCCCAGTGTCCGACCATGTGCGCCAACACGCCTGCCATCGACGGATTGGACATCGCGGCAATCTCGGCACGCGGTAAAACACCCTGCGCCAACACGGTAACCGCCACATACATCGCCAGCACCAACACCACGCCCAACACAGTCGCTTTGCCGACATCGGCACGGCTTTTCGCGTGTTTCGACAACACCGCCGCACCTTCAATACCGGTAAACACCCACAGCGTAATCAGCATAGTATTTTTCACTTGGCTCATTATGCCCGCGTCGGGGTTTTCCGGCGTGGCCAAGCTCGCGCCCGTCCAATCGGCCATAAATACATCGCTGTTGAAGAAATAAGCCGCCAAACCGATAAACAGAATCAGCGGAAACACCTTCACAAACGTCGCCACCAAGTTCACGCCCGCCGCTTCTTTGATTCCACGCGCCACCAGCCAGTAAATCAGCCACGCCACCGCCGATTCGCCGAGAAACGCCCAAAAAGTGTTGCCCTTGCCGAATAACACGAAATCCGGCGTATCGGTAAAGGTGCCGACCGCTTCAAACGCCACCACCAGATAACCGACGATGCCGACAGTGGTGCACAACCAATAACCCCAAGCCGAGAAGAAGCCGACCATGTCGCCGAAGCCTTCGCGTGCATAAGTGTAGATGCCGCCGTCAAGGTCGGGGCGCAAACGGGCCAACACTGCAAACGAAATGCCCAAGAAAATAATCCCGACACCGGTAATCAGCCAGCCGATGAGCAAGGCTTTCGATCCGGCCACCGAGGCCATGTTTTGCGGCAGGCTGAAAATGCCCGAGCCGATCATGGAGCTGATCACCAACGCCGTGAGCGCGGCCAGCCCGATTGTGGATTTGGAAGACATCAATCTCTTTCTGAATTTTTTGTGGGGCAGTGATTTTAACCGATTTACAGTAGATATGCTTAAAAAGGCCGTCTGAAACATACCCTTAGCGTAAGAATACATTTCAGACGGCCGTAAATGTAAACAGGTTTTTCAAATACTTAACTTTCCTCCTGCTTGGCAATGGCACGGAAAACCGATATGTTAAGAACACAACTCACTCATTAAAAGAAAGACCGACCATGAACTTAAACAGCTTATTGAATTTGGTTTTGAACAGCGTTCAGAAAAACAACACCCCTGCCGCAGGTGTCAACAACGGTGGTTTGCTCGGTTCATTGGGCGGCAGCGCCGTGGCAGCCAGCTTGGTATCGATGTTGTTGAAAAAGAAAAACACCGGCTCGCTGGCCAAAGTCGGCTCATTGGCCGCGCTGGGCATGCTGGCCTACCAAGCCTATCAAGGCTGGCAGAAAAACAACCCGACCAAGCCTATGCCGCTGAAGAGCGATTTCGAGCCGAACGAAACCAAAGCCGAAGAACAAAGCCGCGTATTGCTGCGCACCATGATCGCCGCCGCCGCTTCAGACGGCCTGATCGATGAAAACGAGAAACAGCTCATCAGCAACGAGAGCGGTGATGATCCGGCCACCTTGCGTTGGTTGGCTGCCGAATACGCCAATCCGGCCAGCATTGCCGACATCGCCCAAGCCGTCGGCAATGACCGCGCTTTGGCTTCCGGCGCCTATCTCGCCGCCCGCGTGGTGTGTGACGATATGTCGCGCAAAGAAATCGTGTTCCTCGCCCAACTGGCCGAAGCGCTGAATTTGGACGAAGGATTGGTAGAAAAACTGGAGCAGCAATTGGGTTTGTAATCTGCTAATTACGGATAATTGCGCATGAGAGGCCGTCTGAAAGATGATTTTTCAGACGGCCTTTTGCTATTGACGTGTTTGATGGTCGTTTAAAATAGAAATAAGACAAGGCGACAGCGACCGCCGTGTACCCCTGGTATATAAGGGAGCGGGCAACGCCGTAGCGAAAGCCAAGTTAATCCGCTATATTCATTCACACACAAAACTTTCCGCTTTCTGCCCATCGCCGCCTTTGTACACGGCGATTTTCGGATAAGCACACAGCGGCATGCTGCGGTCGGGGAAAGATTTGCCTTTTGCCGGCATGAATTCCGGCGCTTGGTCTTTGTCGTGCCAGTTTTCCAAGGCAGTGAACGGGTCAAAATCGTCAAACGCTTTGCCGCGGCCGCAATGGTTCATGCCCGGCACCATAAACATGCGGCTGAAATTTTCTGCATTCGGCGTGTCGCGCTGCATGGCGACAAACCAATCACGTTGGTCTTTGGCAGAAAACACCGGATCGGAAATGCCGGTTACGATGATGAACTTGCCGCCGTTTTTTTGGAATGCGCTCATATCAGTATCGGTAGCATCGTTGATTTTGCCGGTGGCGTAGGTTTTTGGCGTATCGGTATCGAAATCAAAACGGCTTAAATCAAAATCGGGGACGGGCGGCGTCATGAAATACCATTTTAGCGAACCGTAGCCCAGCGTAATGTTGCGGGCATTCGGTTCGGCGGTTTGCGAGGTGCCCAATTTCCAGCGGCGCCAGTCTTCGCCGTTGATGCCCGAATCGTAAAACCAGCCGCTGTAAATCTGCTCGCCTTTGCTGTTTTTCGCGCCGTCAAACACGGCTTTAAGCGCGGCGGTTTTGGCAGAACTTAAACCGGCCATTTCAGGGCGGAAGTCGCAGCTTTCCCATGCATTAATCACGCCGTCTTTCAAACCGTCTTTGGCATCGCAGCGGTTGAGCACCGCTTGGCTGACCTGATCCAAATCGGCTTGGGTGAGGGCGTTGGCCAAGATTTTGTGGCCGTCTGAATTTTTCGGCGCGATTTTCATCAATTGGTGCGTGTCCCACACTTCGGCCACCGCCGCGCGCGACAAACGGAAACCCGGATTGGCCGCAATCACACCGTCAAATTCAGTCGGGTAACGTTGCGCCGCAATGATCACCTCGCGGCCGCCGTTGAAACAGCCCATAAAATAGCTGCGTTGCGGTGCGCTTTGGTAAAGCTTTTGAATCAACTGCTTGGCCACTTTCGTCACTTTGCCGGTCGATTGGTAGGCAAAATCCAAACGCGCCTGCGGGTCGGCACCGAAATCAGGCGTCGGCGTAGGATGGCCGCCGTCCATACTGATCACGGCATAGCCGCGCGCTAAAGCAGGTGTGGCGCTTGAAGTGCGCACCGGAATGCTGCCCAAAGCGGGCGCGACAAACCGTCTACCCCGCCACCGCCTTGGAACAGAAACTTGCGGTTCCAGTTTTGCGGTAAACGCATGCATTTGGAATTTGGTGCCGTAAGGTTTGCCGTCCACACCCGTGCGTGCGCCAATCTCCCCTTCCACCACACAATGTGCCCCTGCCTGCTTGTCGGCGGTCAATCCGCCGGTGAGCGAGAACATGCGGTCGGCGCCCACCAGACCGTCGTTTGACCATTCTGCTTTAGTGATTTGAGTGTTTTCAATCTGCACTTGTTTTAAAGCAATACATTGTGCGGCGGCAGGCGGATTGGCCACACTTTTCGGTTGATTCAGGCTGCCGCAGGCAGTAGCCGCAAAGGGGGTGCAGAGCACAAAAGCAAGTTTCGGGTTCATGGGCTGGCCTTTTGATTGCAAAAAAACCAACTATTGTTAGGCCGTCTGAACACAATTCAGTTCAAGCGGCGGTAGATTTTTCCAGCGATTTTAATTCCGGCAAAACACAACGCAAACGCCAAGATAATTTGTACGATACCGGGCAGGGGCAAACGACGCAGCAGTAGGAAATAAAGCCCCCAGCCGATGAGGTTGCCGATGATATTGATCACAAGAGTAGGGCGCATATTGAGCTGTTTCGAGTATCCATATTTTCAGACGGCCCCGTATAAATATGAGGCCGTCTGAAACGCTATTTATAGTTGTTCGGCCAACACCTGAATATGCTCAGGCCCAATGCCGCAGCAGCCGCCGACAATGCCTGCACCGGCCGCCACCCATTCTTGAGCCCAGCGCAAATAGTTCGGCGGCGCGGTGTCTTGGCGGATATCGTCCAAGCCGTCATTGGCCGCATTCATTTCGTCCTCCACCGGCTCGAAGGCGTTGGCATAAACACCTATTTTCAATGACTTACCTTGTTTTTCTAACGCTAATTTAGCGTATTCAACTGCCGCCAACATCACTTCCGGACGGCTGCAATTAAACAGCAAAGCCTGAGCGCCCAAAGCCGCGGCTGACTGCGCGGCCTCCGCCACCGGCTCGCCTGAACGCAACACCGGCATATCGTGTTCGTGCGTGTCTTCCAAAGTAAACGACACCCAAAACGGTTTGCCGTCATCCGGCAGACAGCTGCGCCAGAACCCGGCTTCGGCAATGCTGCTTTGTGTTTCGGCCAGCCAGATATCGTTATAGGTTTTCAAACCATTAATTAACGGCCGTGCCAATTCAGGGGCAGCCTTGGCATCGAATAAATCAGGGCGGTATGAGCCAAACAACGGCGGCAGTGATGCGGCTACTTTCACCGGCTTGCCGCTTTGGCCGGCAGCTTCGCGGGCGAGTTTACCGGCGGTGGCAGCCAAAATTTCGGCTTCTTGGGTGAAGCGTTGCTCGCCGATATGAAACGGCACCACGGCATAGCTGTTGGCGGTAATCACTTGAGCACCGGTGCGGATATAGTCGGCATGGGTGTCACGCACAATATCGGGGGCTTCGGTCAAGGCCAGCGCCGACCATTCGGGTTGGCGGAAGGGTGCGCCACGACGGTGCAGCTCGCGTCCCATGCCGCCATCTAAAATAATGGGGGTCATGTTTGTCTTTCTGACAAGCGGTTTAATCATAAAGGCCGTCTGAAAAGTCGTATATCACCTTTTCAGACGGCCTCAAGACCTTTGCAAAATCCCCATCTTTGGCACATTTCTTCATTATGCGCTGCTCGAAAGCTTTGTCTATCTTGTAATATGCCTGCACTGTCTGTGCTGCTCTAAATCCGAACTGCGCCCAAATCTGAGGTTTTGCAAAGTTCTCAACTACTCATTAAGGTTGTTTTTCTTTTTCCGAATCTTCTTCTTTGTCGGATTTTTTAAACCAGTGGTCGAAACGGATGGTGTATTTCAACTCGCCGCCCGATGACCGGCTGCCGATACGGGCGACCGCTTGAATGGCACGGGTAAGCTGATACACCAGTTTGATCGATTGATCGGCACTTGCTATGCCGTATTCGTAGCCCAGATACAGCTCTTGCGACAACTGTTTGCCGACGGTAAACACCTGCTCGGCCGGGTTGAGTTCACCGGTTTGTGCATCACGGCTGCGCCTGCTGGTAAAGCCCAAATCGTCCACCAAGCCTAAGCGGTCGTTGATTTGACCGGCTAACAGGGCGCCGGCGGCTGCGGAAAGGGCGGCTTCGTCGCCGTCGCTGCCGCTGCTGGCACGGTTGAGAATCAGCCACGAGAGTTTGTCTTTTTCACTCATGGTTTCATTCGCCACCAAAGTAATGCGCGGATTGCTTAAATTGCCCAACACCTCTACACCCGCCCCAACCGGCGACAGGCGGCGTTCGGCGCGGATATTGAGGTTGGGGTCGCCCAAAGGGCCGACAAAGGAAATCGTGCCTTTGGTGATGTCCAAATCCTGACCGTAGGCTTTATACCGGCCTTTAATGACCCTGACCGTACCGATGCCCTGCACTGTTTCGCCCGGCCGGGCAGTCAGTTTCAATGTGCCGCCCAGGGTAACGTTCAAGCCTTCGCCGACAAAGCGCACACTGTCGTTTAAGTCCAAATCCAAATCCATGAAAATCGGCGTGGTGGCTGCTTGCTCTTTCGGCGGCTCGCCCAACACCACCACATCATCATCCAAAGTCGGCATGGATGAATCTTGGAAACCGAATTGGCCGAAGTCGGCTTTCAATCCGCCCACCAAAGACACGCCGCGCTGCACGTTATACAGCACTTTGGCCTTGCCGCTTAACGCCAAACGGCGGTTCGGGCGGGACAACGTGCGGTATTTGTCGAACACGATATCGACATCGACATCGGGATTCACGTCTTCCAATTCGACACGGCCTTTCAGTTCGACCGTGCCGCCGCGATAGAATTTCAGGCTGTCAATCAGCCAATGGCGGCCTTGCAGACGCGAGCGCAATACGCCGTTGTCCAGAATCAAACCTTGCGCCTGATTGCGGTAATACAGATTGTCGCCGTTGAGTGTACCGTTAAACAGCGGATCGCCGACGCTGCCGCCCAAATTCACCGCACCAATCAGACGGCCTTTGATGGTTTGACCGACGGGAATGAAATTGCGGAACACTTCCAAGTTGGCGACATTCAGATTAATGCGGCCGCTCAAAGGCGAAGTATCCAAGCTGTTGCCCTGACCAATATTAATAATGCCGTCACCGTTGCCATAATTGGTGTTGAGCTTCAGATTAGACGCGATGCTTGGTGTCGCTACGCGGCCGCCCAACACTGCTGTGCCGCTGAAGCTGCCGCTCAAGCTCTGCGCTGACGGCGGCAAGAGCGGGCGTAATGCGGTCAAATCCGAAATATTGGCATTCACGCGGCCGTTGAGCGGCGCATTGGCCAAATTGCCGCCGAATTGCTGGTTAATGCCGACCTCAGCATTCACGCGGCCGAAACGGCTGTTGCCGTCCAACTGCGCATCAATACGGTTGTTTTGGAAACGGGTGCGCAAAGACAAGGTACTCAAGCCCAAAGGTTGGTTATTTTGCGGCAGAACCACATCACCGCCTTGGCGTACGATATTCAGATAGCCGCGGGCGTTTTCGCTGTACGACATATCCCAATCGCCGCCCAACACCAAATTATGGCTCACCGGTGGCTGATAGAAATTGTGCAGCTCGGCCATGTGCAGATTTTGAGCGCTGCCTTTGGTGGTGATGCCGGTGCGCTTGTCCCACACAAAACTTTGCAGATTCAACACGCCGCCCATCGCAGCCCATCGCGCCGGACTCATCGCCACACGTTCGGCACCGGCTTCTAAGTTCATGCGGTTTTGCAATTTGAGATTAAATGCACCGCTGATGTCGAGCACGTTTACCACGCCTTTCCATTGGTCTAGGTCTTGATTGAGGCCGCCGTTGGCATCCAGGTCAAGCTTGTAAGGTTTGCTGTCCAAAACCATATTGCCGGTACCGCGGATACGGTGGTCCAGGCCGGTGCCGTTCATGCTCAGGCCGATGGTGTCGATTACGGTCGGCGTTTGGCCTGCGAATACAATCCGGTCGCCTGTGACTTCGACCGTAAGTGGCTTGGTCACATCGGGCGAACCTTTGAGTTTGAAATCCAAATCGCGCACCTTGAGCAAACCGCCCACATGCAGGGCGCGCACTTCACCGGATAAATCGGTTTCCAAGGTTTTGATGCCGCCTGAAAGGTCGCCGCCCAAATAACCTTTGGCATTGAGCAAACCGCTCAAACCGAAACCGAAACGCGACAAATCGGGCGCACTGATATTCAGATTCAGGTGGTCGCCTTTTTTGCCGAAGCTGCCGCTGGTATTGATGACGTTGGTACCGAGTTTGAGGTCGGTCAACGCACGCGGCAGGTGTTGGTCTTCATACAAAATATCGGCCTTACCGCTCAAGGACACGCCATTGAGCATACTCGGGCCAAACTGCATTTTGCCGCCGAATTTCTGCTTGGCCAATTCGCCCGTCAGCGCGATACTGCCGTTGATATTGCCTACCGGAAGCTGCTTATCCATCTTGCTCGGATTGAAATTTTTACTCACAATATCGAGCTTAAGCAATTGATTTTGAAAGAGCTGAATCTCGCCTCCGGCTGTGATTTCTCCGCCGTCCTGTGGCGTTAATTTCACATCTGAAAGCTTAAGCGTACGCTGGCCTTGCAGCTTGTCGGTGAGGATGGACAGCAGGCCGGTAGTACGGGCAAAACCGCTGTCGAGCGACCAATCAATGTTGGGCGATGCGGTCTCGCCTTTGACGTTGATGTTGCCGTTCAGACGGCCTGCAATGTTTTGTTGCACCGCATCGGCAGCGGCGACATTTTCCACACCGATGGCCAAATCCAATTGCTGCTTGACGGTATCGATGCTGCCCGCCGCTTTCAGACGGCCTTGCTGCAGCAAATCAAACACTGCCTCATTGATTTTGACCATGCCTTGTTCGTCAACGGTGAATTCCGCCAAGGCGGTGCGTACGGGAATGCCGTTGTTGTCGGCAAAACCGGCTTGGCTGTTACTCAAGTCCAGCGCGCCATCTAAGGCAATGCCGTCGGTAAACGATGGCACGAGAATGGCGTCAAAAGTCAGATTGGCTTTGGGCAGCGACGGCAAAAACGCCACCGGATTGATGTTGATGCCCTTCACATGCACTTCGCCGACAATATCGTTAAGCTGCTTGGCAAACGGATGCACAATCGAATTGGCGTGCAAATGCACATGTTCTCCATCGAGCAGGATTTGCGTATTCACGTCTTGCAGGCTGCCCCCTAAGCGGGTGGTACCGTGAATGGTTTGGCCTTCCAATTCGCCTTTGGTATAAATCGCGGTATTGAGTGAAAACGGGCTTTGCAAACCCAATACCACCGAGCCGGCCGATTCGCTCCACGGTGTTTTGGCTTCGGCCAAATCCAAGCGGTGTTCCTTGCGGTCATAATGATAGGCGGCTTTGAGTTTTTCGATATAAACGGTTTGCTTGTCGAAGCTCGGGCCTAGTGTGATTTTGCCGGTTTCGGCATGGTCGATGAACACGGTCACCGGCAAGTCGACGTTTTCAGGCAGGCCGTCTGAAGGTTTGTCTTCTTTCGGCGGGGTTGGCTTGGTGACAATGGCGATATCGCCGGCGATTAATTCTTTGATGTGCAGGCTCGGGACAGTCAGTTCAGACGGCACCCATTGCAGCGTGAGTTTGCTGATTTTGATGTCGGCGCCTTTGGTTTCAATCAGCCATTCGTCGCCGCGCACACCGTCAATCAAGGTGCCTTGCAATGTTTTTGAGCTGATGTTCACGCCAAACCACGACGGCATTTTGTAGAGGCCGAAGCGCAAGCCGGATTCGGTGCCGGCAATCCACCCCGCCAATCCGAACAGGCACAACAACGCACACAATACCAGCCATGCCGACACCCGCAGCCAGCGGCGTTTGCGCTTAGGCGGCGTTTCAGACGGCCTGTTGTCGGTTGGCGGCGTGTCCGCCGCAGCAGTAGGTTCTTGTTCTGTAGTCATGGTGATACGATACAAAAAATAAAAGGTTTTATGTTCAGACGGCTTCTATAGCTGATAGGCCGTCTGAACATGACAAAAATTGCGATGGGGCTTTATCGATAATATTGAGCGAATGAATTTGGCAATTGGTTTTCACAAATCATCATCACACCTGCCTTCCGCGTGCCTTAGGAATGCTATCCGGATTAAACGCATTACCATCAATCATTTGCCACCGGTCTTACGGAAAAACGGAAAAATAAACGGTATATTTCACGACAAGAAAATCTCTGCTTTACCGCTTACGTCTTGTTGATAAGCGGCAAAGCCAAATGTCAGCAACACGTCATTTTCACCCGGCATACGGCAAATCTGATGATACGCCTGTCGCACTATGCCGGTGGCGCCATCGGAGTGAATACGCTCGAAATGTCGGTGTAATGCTTCATGTCGCACAAGAAAATGCTCGGCAAGTGGACCGACATAAATAACGTTTAATACATCCATATGGGCTGTCTGTTCGCTGCTGCACCATTATATTTGGTGGCTTAAAATCCAAAAGCGTTTCAATTTCTTGGGGTGGCATCAATATCATGCCTTCATCTTTATATATATAGGGCGCCGAAATTACTTATGCCGCAGGGTAGGGCGCTTTCAGACGGCATTAAAGGCCGTCTGAACCATTAAAAACGCGTCCCTAAACTGATGTGCCAGCGCAGTTTTTTGTCCTGATGGCCGTAAGCCACGTCAAACGAGAACGGCGCTACCGGACTAAACCAGCGCACACCCAAACCGGTGCCGTGTTTCATGGTCATGTCTTTGAAATTGTGCGCCACATCGCCGACATCGTGGAATATCGCACCGGAAAAACTTTTGGTGACCGGATATTGGTATTCGAGGCTGCCCACCAGCATGGCGCGCTCAGGCAAGACCGAATCGTTGGGGCCGGCCAAACCGATGCTATCGAGCTCGTAACCGCGGATGGACGATGCGCCACCGGTGCGGAACATCAGACTGGACGGTACTTCTTTACCTTCTTTGGCATACACATACCCGGCCTGTCCGCGCACGATGAAGGTGCCGGTTTTTTTGTTTTCCGGCGTGAAAAAATAGCCTGCACGGGCATGGGCGCGCGCCATCATGGTGGACGACAGCACTTCGCCTAAAGTCGCGCCGATTTTACCGTCGAGATAATAGCCGTTTTCAGGACGCAGCGTGGTTTGGATGTCTTGGCGTTTCCACGACGCGGTAAGCATGGTGGCATGGCTGCGGCCTAAATCGTAATCGGTGTCGGGGACTTTGCGTTCTTCAATGATGAATTCCAAACCGAGGCGGGCATCGATATTATTGCGGTCGCGCACATACCACACGCCGCTGGTGAGGGCGCGTTTTTCAAGATTTTGCGAGGTTGAACGGTTATAGGCTAGGTTGGAGGTCCAGTATTTGCCGTTGCTCTTACGTGGCTGGCTGATACCGGCGGCCACGGTGGTTTCGTATTTGTCCATGTCCCACACCGCCGAGCCGATGTAACCGCGGTTGAACAAGTTGTAATAATCGTAAGCAATGCGCCCCCCCAAGCCGTATTCCGAATCGTAACGGATGCCGGTTTCCAATTTATGCAGCTTCACTTCGCTCACATTCACCTTCACCGGCACACGGTCCTGGTTCAGATTGTCAAAATCAGCCTGCACCGAGGCGCCGGAATAATGACCGTTTTGCTCCAAAGCCTGTTGAAAATCAAGCAGCTTATCCAAATCGTAAGGGTCTCCCGGTTCAAAACGCGCCATCCCGGAAACGACATTCACCGGATAGCGTTTGGCACCGGCAATCTGGAAATCGCCGAAATAAATCGGCCGGTTGCTCTCAACCATTACTTCCAAATCGGCTGTATTGCGGGTGGGATCGATGGTGGCCTGTGAATTGGCGATTTTGGCCAGCGGATATTTTTTACGCGTAACCGCCGATAGAACAGACGTTTTGCTGCTGCCCCAACGGTCTTGGTCAAAATTATCGCCTACCGGCTGCTGCCAGTTTTGCATGGCGTTTTTGTAATAATCGCCGACATCGCCTTCAGACAACACATCGCCGATAATCGCCACGCTGACGTTGTCGATTTTGGTGCGCGGGCCGGGAATGATATTAACCACATAGCCGTCGGTAGCGCTATCGTCACGAATGCTGGTCTGGCTGTTGAAATAGCCTTTGGTGCGCAGCATGGCCGTCACGTTTTGCGGTGCTTCTTCCGCCAAGAAACCGACTTGCTCTTTATCCAGCTCTTCTTGCTGCTGCTGGGTAATCAGCGGCAGATGGGTTTCTACCATTTCTTTAATTTCGCTGTTGTCGGTTTCGATTTTGACCGGATATTTCGGATCAAGTTTGACTGCTTCCGTGCTCATGCTTGGCGGCTGCGCGCGCTCCGATTCAGGCACAGGCTCGTAATCATCGGCCTTGGGCACAAACGCATCGGCCGCAAATGCCTGCATACAGGCCAGCGACAGCGTGGTAAAGAGAATCGGCGGAGTCAGCTTGTTCATAGTTGCCAAATATTACGGAAATTCGAAAGTTTCTGATTCTAACACTATTTATGCCTTCTTTTAACAGCCGAACCCTGTGTTCACACGGCTTCAGGCCGTCTGAAAACGGTAAATCTTTTTTGGCCGCAAAAATCGTTAACAATTCTTCATCCATACTACATATTATTCAATTTATCCAAACAATATAATACCAATAAAACAAAATTATTAACCATTTATTTTTATATTTTTATTTTTAATAAAACTTTATTCTAAATTATCGAATTTTAACTCAAAATTTCCACAGATGGTAAGGTTTTATTTTAGAATGTAATTTATTCTTAACATACTTTTAACACAAGGATGAATGATGTCCAGTGAAAATCCTCTTCTCAACGCGGTCAACAGCGTCAGCTTGGTGAAACAAATCGCCATCGGCTTGGTGCTCGGTATTGTTGTCGGCTGGATTGCGCCTAATGCAGGCTTGGCCGTCGGCTTGCTCGGCGGCTTGTTTGTCGGCGCATTGAAAGCCGTGGCACCGGTTTTGGTGTTTATCTTGGTGGTAGCCGCCATTTCGCAACACCGCAAAGGCAACGAAGCCTATATCAAACCGATTATCGGCCTGTATCTCATCGGCACTTTCGCCGCCGCGTTGGTGGCCGTGATCGCCAGCATGATGTTCCCGACCCACATTATTTTGTCCAGCGCCAGCGACATTTCCACAACCCCGCCTTCGGGTATCGTCCAAGTATTGAAAACCTTATTGATGAACTTGGTCGCCAATCCGGTTAACGCCGTGGCCAATGCCAACTACATCGGTATTTTGGCTTGGGGCTTGGTGCTGGGTTTTGCCATCCGCAATCATGGTTCGGATACTACGCGTCAAGTGGTGGCCGATTTGGCCGATGCCATTTCCACCGTGGTGAAATGGGTAATTAAATTTGCGCCTTTGGGTATTTTCGGTTTGGTCGCCTCGACCGTGGCCGAAACCGGCTTTGGTGCTTTGGCCGGCTATGCCCGACTGCTCGCCGTGTTGCTCGGCTGTATGCTGTTTATCGCATTGGTGGTGAACCCGCTGATTGTGTGGTGGAAAATCCGCCGCAATCCGTATCCGTTGGTGCTGACTTGCCTGCGCGAAAGCGGTGTGACTGCTTTCTTCACCCGCTCTTCTGCCGCCAATATTCCGGTAAACATGGCCTTGGCCAAGAAACTCGGTTTGCATGAAGACACCTATTCCATCTCGATTCCATTGGGTGCCACCATCAATATGGGCGGCGCGGCCATTACCATCACCGTATTGTCGCTGGCCGCAGCGCATACCTTGGGCATCCACGTTGACTTCCTGACCGCGCTGCTCTTGAGCTTGGTGGCCACGGCCGGTGCCTGCGGTGCGTCCGGTGTGGCAGGCGGATCGCTGCTGCTGATTCCGATGGCGTGTGCCTTGTTCGGTATTTCCAACGATGTGGCCATGCAGGTGGTGGCCGTCGGCTTTATCATCGGCGTGTTGCAAGATTCGGCCGAAACCGCGCTGAACTCTTCCACCGACGTCTTATTTACCGCCGCAGCGGATATGAGCCGCAACCGCGAATAAATACCATGATATACAAAGGCCGTCTGAAAATCCGCCGTTGATTTTCAGACGGCCTTTTTGATTTGAACCATCAAATACATTGCCAAACACGCTACGCATCTAATCTCAACCATCTTCATTAAGCATCGATGAAGCCGCTTAAACAAAAGGCCGTCTGAATACAACACATTCAGACGGCCTTGACGGTTCTGTGCACACAGGTCAAACGGTAAGCCGGGTTCTGTCGTCGGACAGTCATTCCTCTAGTCGCACCATTGCTGATACGCTCCAGCAACCTACCCGAACGCTCGGCGAGCCGCGTCAATGCGTTCTGTTTGGTCTTGCTCCGAATGGGGTTTAGCCTGCTGCAACTTATTACTAAGCGCACGGTGCGCTCTTACCGCACCTTTTCACCCTTACCTGTTTTACCCGAAGGCAATCATCGGCGGTTCTGCTCTCTGTTCCACTTTCCGTCGTGTTACCACGCCCGGCCGTTAGCCGGCATTCTGCTCTTTGGAGCCCGGACTTTCCTCCCCGTAAGCCTTACGCGTTACGCGGCGACTGTCTGTCTGGCCTGTATGCGGAAGCGATTATAACACAAGGCTGTCTGAAACTTGGGTTTAGCATTTCAGACGGCCTTTTCGCATTAACAAATCCACAAACTCAATTTTTACGCGCCGTCACAAATTCCGCCAAACGGCGCAAATGAGTGGCTTTGTCGCCAAACGGCTGCAACAAGGCCACGGCTTCGGCGGTCAGTTTTTCGGCGTAAGCGCGCGCTTCGGCCAAGCCCATCAGTTTGACATAGGTCGGCTTATCGTTGTCGGCATCTTTACCGGCGGTTTTACCGAGCGTGGCGGTATCGGCTTCACAATCGAGCACATCGTCGATCACTTGGAAAGCCAAACCCAATTTGGTGGCGTACCGGTCGAGCCGGACGATGTGTCCGTCACTCAAATCAGGGCAGGCCAATGCACCCAATACCACTGCGGCACGAATCAGCGCGCCGGTTTTCAGACCGTGCATTTCTTCCAATTCGGCTTGATTCATCGCCTTGCCGACATTGGCCAAATCAATTGCCTGACCGCCGGCCATGCCCAAGCTGCCGCTGGCTTTGGCGAGCGTGGCCAACATAGCAAGCTGGCGCGCGGCAGGCAATCCGGTGGCGCGGCTCAATACGTCAAACGCCTGTGTTTGCAGCGCATCGCCGACCAACAGCGCGGTGGCTTCGTCGTATTGCACATGGCAGGTCGGTTTGCCGCGGCGCAGGCTGTCGTTGTCCATCGGCGGCATATCGTCGTGCACCAGTGAATAAACGTGCACCATCTCAATCGCGGCCATGGCTTGCTCAACCGCGGCATTGTCGGCCTTGCCCAATTCAGAGGCGGCCAACACCAACAGCGGACGCAAACGCTTGCCGCCGCCGAGCGTGACATAACGCATGGCTTCGTGGAGCTTTGCCGGTTTGGTGTATTCAGACGGCAAGAAGCGCTCCAGCAGCAATTCGGTTTGCGCTTGGGCTTTTTGCTGCCATGCTTTTAAATCATTCGCTTGGGTCAAGGTTGAGCTCCTTCAGTTCGCCGGCATCCAAAACCTGCAATTTTTGTTCGGCTTCGGCCAGTTTTTCTTGGCAATATTGCACCAATTCGTTGCCTTCCTGATAGGCAGCGAGCGTATCTTCCAGCGGCATATCGCTGCTCTGCATGGCTTGGGTTAAGGTTTCCAAGCGTTTCAGGGCTTCTTCGAAGGATTTTGGGGCGGCTTTTTTCATGGGTATCAGGCAGGAAAAATCAAAAGCTTATTGTAGCATTTTTAAACGTGAAAAAGGCCGTCTGAAAGCATCGTTTTCAGACGGCCTTTGTTTTCATAAAACACTTACCGCAGCAATTCATCTGTCACGCGCTGCAAAAATTCCACCCGCTCGGTTCTGACTTCGCCTGCTTCGGCGGCGGCTTTGACGGCGCAGTTGGGTTCGGCGCGGTGGGTGCAGTTGTGGAAGCGGCATTGCCCGGCAAGATGGCGCAGGTCGGGGAAGTAATTTAATAAAGAGGTGGCTTCGAGATGATGCAGGCCGAATTCCTGCAAGCCCGGAGAGTCAATCAATTGGGTTTCATTATCTAAATCATAGAGTTGTGCATGAGTAGTGGTATGTTTGCCGGAGTCGAGGGCGGTGGAGATGTCACCGGTACGCGCGGCTTGGTTGCCTAAAAGCGCGTTGGTGAGTGTAGATTTGCCCATGCCGCTTTGACCTAAGAAAATATTGGTGTGGCCGTGCAATAAGGGGCGCAAACTGTCTGCGCCATCCAGTGCGCTGACTTCGACGACGCGGTAGCCCAAGGTTTCATAAAACGCGAGTTTGTCACGCCATTGGGCGGTTTCGGGTAAATCGGCCTTGTTCAACACAATCACCGCTTCAATATCCGCCGCCTCCGCCGCCAATAAGGCGCGTTGCAACAGGACTTCACTTGGGCTGGGTACGGCCGCGGTCACAATCAGCAATTGGCTGACATTGGCCGCAATCAGCTTGGTTTTCCATGCATCTTGCCGGTAAAGCAGGCTTTGGCGCGGCAGAAAATCTTCAATCACCACCTGTTCGGCGTTAATCGGGCTGATTTCGACTTGGTCGCCACAGGCAAAATCAACGCGTTTTTTGCGCGTGGTGGCGTCAAAGGTTTGCCCGTCGGGTGTGCGCACAATATAACGGCGGCCGTAGCTGGTAATAATTTGGGCGGTGTGGCTCATGTTTGGCTTTGGTTGGAAAAAAGCTTATTTTACAGGAATATGCAAGAGGCCGTCTGAAAACTAAATTTTCAGACGGCCTTGATTATGTTTCAAGCTTAAATGCGGTTTGCCAATTCTTCCGCTTTACCCACATACAGCGCAGGGGTCAATGCCAACAATTGCGCTTTGGCATCGGCAGGAATCTCCAGCGATTCGACAAACACTTTCAATACTTCCGGCGTGATGCCGTCTTTGCCGCGGGTTAAGTCTTTCAGTTTTTCATACGGATTGGCCACGCCGTAACGACGCATTACGGTTTGAATCG
Organism: Neisseria weixii; assembly: GCF_042658245.1. Classification (NCBI taxonomy): domain Bacteria; kingdom Pseudomonadati; phylum Pseudomonadota; class Betaproteobacteria; order Neisseriales; family Neisseriaceae; genus Neisseria; species Neisseria weixii. The sequence goes on along the minus strand of NZ_JBHSPY010000034.1, from coordinate 7,992 downwards.
GCTCGGCCAAGAGTTCCCAAGTGGCATCCAAATCGGCAGCCAAGGCAACCGGGTTGACTTCGAGTTTGTTCAAGCCGCGCAGGTGGGCAACCAAACCCAATACGGTATAACCCACACCCACGCCCATGTTGCGCAATACGGTGCTGTCGGTCAGGTCGCGCTGCCAGCGGGAAACCGGCAGTTTTTCCGACAAAAAACCCAACACGGCGTTGGCCATGCCCAAGTTGCCTTCGGAATTTTCAAAGTCGATCGGGTTGACTTTGTGCGGCATGGTCGAGCTGCCCACTTCGCCGGCTTTGACTTTTTGCTTGAAGTAGCCCAGTGAAATATAGCCCCATACGTCGCGGTTGAAATCGATCAAAATGGTGTTCACGCGGCTGACGGCTTGGAAAAACTCAGCCATGTAATCGTGCGGTTCGATTTGGATGGTGTATGGATTAAAGGTCAGGCCGAGGCTGATTTCGATGAACTGACGGCAATGCGCTTCCCAATCCACATCGGGATAAGCGACCATGTGGGCGTTGTAGTTGCCGACTGCGCCGTTGATTTTGCCCAAAAATTCCTGTGCTTGCAGATGCTTGGCTTGGCGTTGCAGGCGGTACACCACGTTGGCGATTTCTTTGCCGACGGTGCTTGGGGTGGCCGGTTGGCCGTGGGTACGGCTCATCATCGGCACGGCAGCCAATTCATGCGCCATTTCGGTGAGTTTGGCGATAATTTCGTCCAATTCCGGCTGCAACACGGTTTCGTAAGCTTCTTGCAACATCAGGGCGTGTGACAGGTTGTTGATGTCTTCGCTGGTGCAGGCAAAGTGGATAAACTCGCTCGCCGCCGCCACTTCCGGTACACCGGAAAAACGCTCTTTCAGCCAGTATTCGATGGCTTTTACGTCGTGGTTGGTGGTGGCTTCGATGACTTTGACCGCCGCCGCATCATCAAGCGAGAAACCGGCAATCACTTTGTCGATTTCGGCAATGGTAAAGTCGCTGAACGCAGTCACTTCGCTGATTTTCGGTTCGGCAGCCAAGGCTTTGAGCCATTCCAGCTCGACTTTGACACGGGCTTTCATCAGGCCGTATTCAGAAAAAATCGGGCGCAGGGCTTCAACGGATTTGGCGTAGCGGCCGTCTAACGGGGAAAGGGCGGCAATCGGGTTAATCATGATGGTTTCCTATGGGAACGTGTGAATTTCGGGATCAGGAAAAGCGGCAGCTTTAAACGCGATGATGTCGGATTCAGACGGCTGCCGACGAAATTGTTGGGAATTATACGCGAATTTTACGTAAAAATCCTGATAACCGGCCAACTTAATGTGTCCGGTTTGGCTGATTCGGCCGTGGTTTTAGGCACACAAAGGCCGTCTGAACGTTCAGACGGCCTGAGACTTTTATTAATCATGATCCAACACCAGCGCCTTCACCCACGCCAACACTTCGCGAATACGTTTGCGCCACATCACCGCCGCCGAATCACCACAATCGCGTCCGGCGAAAGTTTGCAGATCTTTTTCCGGCCATTGATGCCGCGCCAACCACAAGCCGCGCGGCAAATGGAAACCGTCGCTGACGATGATGACGTCGTGATGGTCTTTCAGAAGCAGGGTGCTGAATTTGATGTTTTGATAAGTGGTTTCGGACTGGTTTTCCAGCCACACTTTTTCAGACGGCACACCGAGCTTCACCGCCATCTCACGCATGGCTTCGGCTTGGTTGCTGCCATCGGCATCGGTGCCGCCGCTCATCAGCAGATAATCTGCTTTGCCCGCACGATACAGCCACACGCCTGCTTCGACACGGCTGCGCAAACACGGATTGGGCTTCCCGTGACGGTTGACAATATTGCCCAACACCATCGCCACATCGGCTTTGTGGGGCGGCTGCTGCTCGGATTGGCGCACGGCGCCCTGTTCGCTGCGGTATACGGCGTAGAGCGCGGCAAAGAAGGTCAGGCCGGCCAGAATCAGCAAATAGACTATCATTTTTAAGTTTTTCATCAAAAGGCCGTCTGAAAGATGTTGCCGTTGTTATGGCAAAAGGCTCAGTATCTTCCCAAATAGCCGTTTTTTAAGATAGCACCGACTTCGCGCACAATGGTGTAAAGATAGCCGCTGCGCGGTTCAGAACAAAATGGGGCGGCGTAGACTTGTATGTCTTTATCCGGCCACTGTTTTTCCGCCAACCAACGCGCGCGCATCAGATGGAAACCGGCACTCACCAGCACGATTCGCGGGCTGTCTTGCAAAAACTTGTCGGAAAACACCATATTTTCATAAGTCGAGCCGGCTTTTTCTTCCAATTCGATGTGCGCCGGCGGCACACCTTTGCGCTCGGCAATCAACTGCAAATGATGCGAACTATATTGCAAATCCCGGCTGATACCACCGCTGACAATCAGTTTTTTGACTTTGCCCGCGTTATACAGCTCGGCTGCCGCTTCGCCCCGCGCAACCAGGCACGGATTGAGTTTGCCGTATTCAAACGCTTTGGTGGCCAACACTATCGCTTTATCGGCCGGACGGATGTCGTCAACCGTTTGGCGCGACACCAACACATCCTGCAGGATAATCCAAGCAGGCGGGATGATGGCGCAAACAATCAAGATCAAAAGCACCAATAATATTTTTTTCAACATATTCCTACTGACCATCGAATCTGCCTTTCCGCTCTGCCTGATTGCCGGAGGAAGATTACCGATGTATAAACACAAATACCTTAGAGTCCATTCATACCAACTGGTTCAATCCAAAAGGCCGTCTGAAAATTTTCAGACGGCCTTTACTTCATTGAATCTTTACACACCCTGTTTCAAACTGGCTTCGATAAAGCCGTCTAAATCGCCGTCCAACACGGCTTTGGTGTTGCCGGCTTCATAGCCGGTACGCAAGTCTTTAATGCGCGACGAATCCAGCACATACGAGCGGATTTGGCTGCCCCAACCCACATCGGATTTGCCTTCTTCCAAGGCTTGTTTTTCTTCGTTGCGTTTGCGCATTTCCAAGTCATACAGCTTGGCTTTCAGCATGTCCATCGCTGCGGCTTTGTTGGCGTGTTGCGAGCGGTCGTTTTGGCATTGCACCACGATGCCGGTCGGTTCGTGGGTGATGCGCACGGCAGAGTCGGTTTTGTTGATGTGCTGACCGCCGGCGCCGGATGCGCGGTAGGTGTCGATGCGCAAATCGGCAGGATTGATTTCCACTTCGATGCTGTCGTCGATTTCGGGATAGACAAACACCGATGAAAACGACGTGTGGCGTTTGTTGTTCGAGTCAAACGGCGAGTAGCGCACCAAGCGGTGCACGCCGGTTTCGGTGCGCAACAGGCCGTAGGCGTATTCGCCTTCCAAGCGGATGGTGGCGCGGTTAATGCCGGCGATTTCGCCCTCGTCTTCTTCCAAGATTTCCACTTTGAAGCCGCGGCGTTCGGCAAAACGCGAATACATGCGCAGCAGCATGCCCGCCCAGTCTTCCGCTTCCGTGCCGCCCGCACCGGCGGTGATGTCGATAAAACAGTTGTTCGGATCGGCCGGCTGGTTAAACATCCGCTTGAATTCGAGCTCGGCCATTTGTTTTTCCAAACCGGCCACATCTTCCTGCACGGCGGCGAAACCTTCTTCGTCGTTTTCTTCGACCGTCATTTCAATCAGCATGCGGTTGTCGTCGATGCCAGTGGCGATGTTGTCCAGCGTCAACACGATGCCTTCGAGGATTTTGCGCTCTTTGCCGATTTCTTGGGCTTTTTTCGGGTCGTTCCACAACTCGGGATCTTCCGACAAACCGATGACTTCTTCCAAGCGGTCTTTCTTGCCTTGGTAATCCATGTAGACGCGGATGTCGGCGCTGCGCTGTTCCAAATCGTCTAAGGTGTTGTTCAACTGATTAATAACTTCAGCTTCCATGATTTTCTTGCGCTTTCAAAATTTTAGGGGCGTATTGTACTGGATTTGCGTGTTTTTTTCTATATACGAAGCCAAGTAACAGGCCGTCTGAAACATGGTTTTTCAGACGGCCCCAACCCTCAATACTGATACGCCGACAATTTGCGTTTGATTTCCGGCAAAGCGGCGCGGGCGGCTTGTTCGCCCAGTCGAATGGCGCGTTTTTTCTGGTCGAAGCCGCCGATGGAACCCAATTCCAATACCTGCGGCTTGATGACCACGCTGGCTTTGCCCAATTCGTTTTGCAGCGAGGTGGTGCTCATAATGTTGAGCGTTTGGTCGAGGTATGAGAAGAAATCGCGGCTGACGTTTTTCACCGGTTTGGCGGAAATATCCACCGCAATCACGAAATTGGCGCCTCGGTTTTTGGCGGCGGTCACCGGCACCGGTTGCGACAAACCGCCGTCAACATAGCGTCGGCCGCCGATGGTAACGGGCTGGAACACGTTCGGAATCGAAGCCGATGCGCGCACGGCTTGGCCGGCATTGCCGCGGCTGAATTCCACCGCTTTACCGCTTTCAAAATCGGTGGCCACGGCGGCGAATTTGCGCGGGAAGCGCTCCATCGGTTTGCCGCCGACTTTTTGATTGATGTAGGTTTGCAGTTTTTCGCCTTTGATAAAACCGCTGGTCGAGAGGGTCAAATCCACCAAATCGGTTTTGCCCAAGATTTCGGCTTCCAATTCCAAGCGGTCGGGCGACATACCCGAAGCGTACAGACTGCCGACAATCGATCCTGCCGATGTGCCGCTCACGACATGCACGGGAATGCCGTTTTCCTGCAAGACTTTGATGATGCCGATATGGGCAAAACCTTTCGAGGCGCCACCGCCGAGCGCAAGGCCGATGACGGCTTTGGGTTTGGCTTTGACAACCGGTTTCGGCGCGGTCACAGATTGGTTTTTCGGCAAAACGGCGGTACAGGCGGCTAAAGCCAGCGCGCCGGCAGACATCAGCACATAACGGAATGCGGTAGGGATCAGGTTCATGATTTCAGACAGCCTTTTGAAGAATAATCCGGTCGTAACGGAAAATGAAATTATGGCACAATACAAAAATGCCGTCTGAAAATTAATCTAAATTTTCAGACGGCATTTTATTTGCTTCCAGAAACGTTTAGCTTTGATGCCATTCCACGTTTTCACTCAGGAAACCGCCGCTTTGGTGCGCCCATAATTTGGCATACAAACCGTTTTTGGCCAGTAATTCGGCATGCGAGCCTTCTTCGATGATGCGGCCTTTGTCCAACACAATCAGACGGTCCATCGCGGCGATGGTGGACAAGCGGTGGGCGATGGCGATGACGGTTTTGTTTTCCATCATTTTGTCGAGACTTTCCTGAATCGCCACTTCCACTTCCGAATCCAATGCGCTGGTGGCTTCGTCGAGCAACAAAATCGGCGCATCTTTCAGCATTACGCGGGCGATGGCGATGCGTTGGCGTTGGCCGCCGGAAAGCTTCACACCGCGTTCGCCGACGTGGGCATCGTAGCCGCGGCGGCCTTTGGCATCGGAAAGATTGGGAATGAAGTCGGCCGCTTCGGCGCGTTCGGCCGCTTGGCGCATTTCTTCATCGGTAGCTTCGGGGCGGCCGTAGATGATGTTGTCACGCACAGAACGGTGCAGCAGCGATGTGTCTTGCGTTACCAAGCCAATTTGCGCGCGCAGGCTTTCTTGGGTGACACCGTTCACATTCTGACCGTCAATCGAAATGCTGCCGCTTTGTGGTTCGTAAAAGCGCAACAGCAGATTGACGATGGTCGATTTACCCGCGCCGCTGCGGCCGATTAAGCCGACTTTCTCACCCGGTTTGATGGTGAGGTTAAACCCATTGAGCAGCGGTTTGCCGGTTTCGTAAGAGAAATCGACATGCTCGAATTTAATCTGGCCATGATCGACTTTAAGCGGCAGGGCTTTGGGTTTGTCGAGGATGGTGTGCGGCTTGGTCAGAGTCGACATGCCGTCGTTGACGGTGCCGATGTTTTCAAACAGCCGCGCCGATTCCCACATGATGTATTGCGACAAACCGTTTACACGCAAAGCCATGGCCGTAGCCGTCGCTACGGCACCCACGCCGACCGAGCCTTGCTGCCACAACCAAATGCCCAAAGCAGCGGTAGAAAGCGTCAGCGCGGTATTCACGAAGAAGCTGCAAGTATGCAGCAGCGTCGCCAAGCGCATTTGTGCGTGCACCGTCACCATGAATTCCTGCATCGACTGCTTGGCATACGCCGCTTCACGCGCACCGTGGGAGAAAAGTTTGACGGTGGTGATATTGGAATAGGCATCGGTGATGCGGCCGGTCATCAAGCTGCGGGCATCGGCTTGCGCGGCGGCGGTTTTACCCAGCTTCGGAATAAGAAAGCGCATCACCAGCGAGAAGCCGATAATCCAACCGATAAACGGCAGCAGCAGCCACGAATCGAGCGCCACCAAAATCACGCCGGAAGTGATGAAATACACCAGTACATACACCACCATATCGGCAATGGTCATCACCGCATCACGCAAGGCCAGCGCAGTTTGCATCACTTTGGCCGACACGCGCCCGGCAAATTCGTCTTGATAGAAACCCAGGCTTTGATTGAGCATCAGACGGTGGAAATTCCAGCGCAAACGCATGGGGAACACGCCTTGCAACGTCTGCAGGCGAAGATTGGACGCGAAAAATGTCCAGCCCATCGAAAAAATCATCATCGCCACCATGCCCGCCAACGCCCAGCCTTTTTCGGCAAACAGCGTTTCGGGCGTGTATTTCCCGAGCCAATCGACGACTTTACCCATGAATTGGAACAGCAAAGCCTCCATCACGCCGATGACTGCCGTTGCCAATGCCAGCACGACGATCCATTTGCGCACGCCGTCAATGCTGCTCCACACAAAGCGCCACAAGCCTTTTTCCGGTGTGGCGGGCGCATCGGCCGGATACGGGTCGATGCGCGATTCAAACCATGAAAATATTTTATTAATCATCTTGTTATGTATTTTTTAAAATCAAATGTTTCAGACGGCCTTTTACAATGAAGCAGGCCGTCTGAAACATTTTTGAGAAAAAGTTTTAGAAAATATTTGTGAAAACGGTATGGGTAATTTTACTGGAAAAACAAGGCCGAGGCGAATGTTAAACCGGAAAACCGCCCCGCCGCGCCTCAATCATAACGGTTATATCGGCGCGGATACACAGGATAGCCTGCCGGATACCCCACCGGCGTGCTGTCCTGATAAATCACAGTTGTGCCCGGCGGCGCGTTGACGTTGACGGTTTTGTGAATCACCGTTTCCGAGCGCGTCGGCAAATCAATCACGGCGGTACGGCCGTAGGGCGTTTCGTGGTATACGCAGCCGCCCGCCGATAGCAACAAAACCAATAAAACTTTAATTTTCACCAAATGAACTCCCATAATGACCCGGCCGTATAAAATATTTTACCTGTTTTCAGACGGCTGGAACCAAAACCATTTTTTCCGCAATGATTTCTCCAACAAAATTCTCTGCTTTTCCATTTCCAATTTTGCTTTTTGCAATGTAATCACGCTTTTCCCGACTTCCGCAGATTGGAAACCATTATCTTTTTCCTGCAATGCCCGGTTCATCGCATTGATTGCCATAATAACCGAATGCAAAAGACTTTGACGCATCTGAACGCCCTTTTTACTCTGAAGTTCCAAGTCATGCAACCCGACAGCAATCAACTCAAACGTATTTATCGTATCCTTAAGATAAGCCTCAAGGTTTTCAGCATCAAAACGGGTTTGCCTCATACGTTGACGCCATCTCTCATGATCTTCGTCATCTAAAGCACTTTCCTTAAAAACCAAGATAACAACTGAAACCAATGAGTAAAACTGCCTGATAGATTTTTTCATATAAGCCATCTTCTTCGATAAAATATTGAATGATCATTTCCATTTGAAAAACATTTCAGCAAAAAGTTGAGCCTCGACCCAACATACTTAAACAACAGGCCGTCTGAAAATAAGATGAACCGTCCCCCAATACTTGGACAAGTTAAGAATCTTTCTCAAACAGCCTTTTCAAGCCGGGTTCTGTAGCCGACAG
>NZ_JBHSPY010000033.1:0-25202 GCF_042658245.1 Neisseria weixii | reverse complement strand
GAATGTGAATGGCGTTTTAACCACAGTGAGATAAAGTCTCTTGTTCTATTTTAAAACAATTAGTAAAGCAGAATTTATTCTAGTTATCTAGTACAGCACCATTTTAAATTATTGTTGATATGCATATTTGAAGAGAATATGCATTTTTTTCTCTGATTTCAAACAAAATTCAGTCGATTTAAGCCGAAATTCCGTTGTAATCGGTGTAAACCACTGCGCCGAAGTGCTAAAATGAACGCGAATTTATTTTTTATCCCAAGAAAAGGAATAAACATGTCAAATGTATTGGTTGTACCCGTTTCCGCCCGCATCGACAGCTGGGCGACCACTCAGGCCTTGGCGGCTGCATTGCCGAATGCCCAAGCCCTGCGTGCATTGGATGAAAACGGCTTTGGCGAAAAGCTGTTGGCACAAGGCAAAAGCGATGACTGGTTGGATGCGCTGGTCGGCAAAATCAGCGAAATGAACGCGGAAAACGTGGTCATCAAGGGCATTCGTCCAAACGCGGATAAAGTATTCTTGGCCACCAAAAACTTTGAATTGGCCTTGTCGTTGGATGCGGCAGTGGTGTTTGCCGTAGGCGCGTGCGACGAGGAAAGCGAATTATGCGAAACCGACGTTGAGGACATCGTGCAAAAATTAAATTTGGCCAAGCAGTCCTACATTACTGCACCGGGCGTATTGGCCGGTTTTGTGTTGGACAATGCCGCGCCGGGTGTGGGCAAAGCCGCTGCCGAGCAAACCGGTTTGACTTTCTTCGGTTCGACCGAGCAGTTGGGGGACGTAGACGAATTGGCCAACCACGGCACCAACCGTTTGTCGCCGTCACAATTCCGTGTGAACATGATGGACTCCGCCCATAAAGCCAACAAACGCATCGTATTGCCGGAAGGTGCCGAGCCGCGCACCGTTCAAGCTGCGGCGATTTGTCATGAAAAAGGCATTGCCCGCTGCGTATTGCTGGCGCCGCGTGCCGAAGTGGAAGCCGTGGCCAAAGAACGCCACATCAACCTGCCGGATTCTTTGGAAATCATCGATCCTGCCGATTTGATCGAGCAATACGTCGCGCCGATGTGCGAATTGCGTAAGAGCAAAGGACTGACCGAAGAGCAGGCGCGTGAGCAGCTGCAGGATACCGTGGTGTTGGGCACCATGATGATGGCGCAAAACGACGTGGACGGCTTGGTTTCCGGGGCTGTTCACACCACCGCCAACACCATCCGTCCTGCATTGCAATTGATTAAAACTGCACCGGGTGCAAGCTTGGTATCGAGTATTTTCTTCATGTTGCTGCCAAACCAAGTCTTGGTTTACGGTGATTGTGCAGTAAATCCTAACCCGACGCCTGAACAATTGGCCGATATCGCCATTCAGTCTGCCGATTCAGCCAAAGCCTTCGGCATTGAGCCGAAAGTGGCGATGATTTCTTACTCAACCGGTACTTCCGGCGCCGGTCCCGACGTAGAAGCCGTGGCACAAGCCACTCAAATTGCGCAACAAAAACGCCCTGATTTGGCGATTGACGGCCCGTTGCAATACGACGCCGCTACCGTGCCAAGCGTGGCTAAATCTAAAGCGCCGAACAGCGCGGTTGCCGGTCAGGCGACTGTGTTGGTGTTCCCGGATTTGAACACCGGCAACTGTACCTACAAAGCCGTTCAGCGCAACGCCAACGTATTGAGCGTGGGTCCAATGTTGCAAGGTTTGCGCAAGCCGGTGAACGACCTGTCGCGAGGCGCATTGGTGGACGACATCGTGTACACCATCGCGCTGACTGCCATCCAAGCAGCGCAAATGGAAGCCTAATCGCTCGAAATATCGCATAAACTCAATCTAGGCCGTCTGAATGATTTCAGACGGCTTTTTGTTTGGCATAATTTATTTATGCAATATGAGACCTTTGCAAAACCCCGGATTTGAGTACGGTTCGAAGTTAGAGCAGCGCATAACGAAGAAATGTGCCAAAGATGGGGATTTTGCAAAGGTCTCAATATATATGCAACGCAATCTATCCCAATCCCCGGCCGCATTTTCTGTGTAATCCTTGTGGATAAATCAGATGATGGTTTGAAAATAAAAGAGAAAATTAGGCTGCTTAAATAATAAGCAATAAATTATTCCAAAACCTGAAGCCATGTTTTCAGACGGCCTATTGGGTTATAATCCGAGCCTAAATCCCTACACAGAGCCAAAAAAGAATGAGCGCTTACCAACAGCAGTTAAACGACAAAATCCGCTACTTATCAGAATTATTCCAAGGATTAGATTTTCCCGAAATCCAAGTATTTGAATCGCCTGAACAACATTACCGCATGCGCGCCGAATTCCGCGTGTGGCACGAAGGCGGCGAGATTTTTTACGCCATGTTCGAGCGCGGGCAAAAAGCCAGCGGCGCGAGCCTGGTGCGCCGCGACCAATTTGATGCCGCTGATACCGCCATCAATGCTTTAATGCCGCGCCTGATTGCCGCAGTCACAGAACAGCCGATTTTGAAAAACCGTTGGTACGCAGTGGAATTTTTGGCTACGCTCAGCGGAGAAATGTTGCTTACCATGATTTACCACAAAAAGCTCGATGCCGAATGGGAAGCTACCGCGCGTGCCTTGCAAGAGCAATTGGGCGTGTGGATTATCGGCCGCAGCCGCGGGCAAAAGCTGGTGTTAACCCAAGATTTCGTCACTGAAATTTTGCGCGTCGGTAATCAAGATTTCCGCTACCGCCAAATCGAAGGCAGCTTCACCCAGCCCAATGCACGCGTGTGCGAAAAAATGCTGGCATGGGCGTGTGAATCCGCAGAAGGGCTGGGCGGCGATATGCTTGAGCTTTATTGCGGCAACGGCAATTTTACCTTGCCTTTGGCCAAGCAGTTCCAACGCGTATTGGCCACCGAAGTCTCGAAAACATCGGTTAACGCTGCGCTGTGGAACATCGAAGCCAACCGAAGCCACAATGTCAAAATCGCCCGATTGTCGGCGGAAGAATTTACCGAAGCCTACACCCAAAACCGCGAATTCCGCCGCCTGCAAGAGCAGGGCGTGGTGTTGGCCGATTATCGGTTTTCCACCATCTTTGCCGACCCGCCCCGCGCCGGCATTGATGACGAAACGCTCAAGCTCGTCGCGCAATTCGACAACGTGATTTACATTTCCTGCAATCCCGAAACCTTGCGCAGCAATCTTGAGAAGCTCACGCAAACCCACAGCATCGAGCGAGCGGCATTGTTCGACCAATTCCCGTTTACGCACCATATTGAAAGCGGTGTGTTGTTGAAACGGAAATAAACCCAAGCGCAGGCAGTACGCTTGCGCTTGTTTTTTTTTTTGAAGAAGCAATAAATAATGCCGTCTGAAATTAGAAAATTTCAGACGGCATTTAAACTTAAATAAATTAATTGCTTAACACATCAACACCCTTAGGCGGTGTAAATTTGAATGCGTTGCGCGACAGGTTAGGTTTGGTGTTCAAACCGCTGAAGTTAATCGTGGTTTGGTTGCCGAAGCTGTCTTTTAATTGCATGGCGGCCAAGATATCGCCTTTGAAGCCGATGCGGATGTATTGATAGCCGGCGTTGTTTTTCTTCGGCGTAGCCAAGACGTAATCAATGCCGCCTGCTGAGCCGTCTTCTTTCAGCGTGTAGCTGCTGTCGAGCGCGGTTTTGTTAGACAAAATCGCCGCAGGGCTGTCGCCGATGGCTTGGTTTTGTGATGATTTGGTCACTTGGGCTAAATCGACATCGTAAAGCCAGATGGTGTTGCCGTCGCCGACGATGGTTTGTTTGTAAGGTTTGGTGTATTCCCATTTAAACAAACCGGGGCGCAGGATTTGGAAGGTGCCGTGGGTAGTTTGGGTTTTCTTTTTACTTTTGACGGTTTGGCTGAAGTTGCCGCTGATGCCGTCTGAATCGCTGTTGAATTTTTTCAGCGCATCCACGCCATCGGCTTGGGCCAAGCCGATGGCTGCGCTCATACCGACAGCTGCAATCCATTTCAAAAGAGTTTGTTGTTTCATACTGCGTTTCCTTCGTTTAGGGGAAGATGGCTTAAGTATAGGCGTAATTTCGTGGCTTACAAGGGGCAGGAGGGGAATTTAGTTTTTGTAAAGGTGTCAATTTTGGTCTAGAGGTTTGAATCTTAAGTGTTCTTGCACGGGAAAACAGATGGTTTTTCACATTTTTTTAATTTGGAAATTGTTGGATAAACCGTGTTTGCGATGGCCTTTACACAATCTGAGACCTTATAATAATATATAAAATATATAAAATATATAAAATATATAAAATATATAAAATATATAAAATATATAAAATATATAAAATATATAAAATATGGGAATAATCTAAAGATATAAAGATATAATCTGTCATTCCGGACTGCGCGGCAGCATAGCGGATTTGTGTAGCTAAGTGACGGGCATAGGTCTTTCTTCAGTTTTCTTCCCGGCTTTACTTATAATACTGGCAGGTAAATTCGACGCTGTCTGAAAGGTTTCGCCGCGTTATAATGCGCATAAACCCCGATACGGAGAAATCATTCCTTAATATAATCCTTATCCGTTGCTCGAATGCGCGTTGCTTTCTGATGCGCCCGATGAAAAAGCACGCTGACCAAGCAATTGTTTGCCGAAACCCAGAATGCTGGATTAACGGATGACAGCACGTATCCGTCTTTGGATTTCAGCTTCGCCGGTATCGGCAACCATTGGTACCAATATTATGCCGCGCGCGGTTTGGCCGATAGGCTTATTCCGTAAGACTGCTGACGCGTTACGATATGTTTATTTTCCGTGGCATGCCAACATCGAAGCCCAGGGGGCAGGTGGGATTCAGCGCGTTTGAACTGCCCATGCTGGAAGAATTTGAACACGGATTGAAAGAAAGGCTGTCTGAATTTAAAGGCTTTCAGACGGTCCCAACAAAAATAGAATCAGATTAAGATTGATTAAGGAGTAGCTATGGCACATCATTCACACACTCATTCGCATAATCATTCACATTCCCATTCCCATACCAGCAATAAAACGGTATTGCGCATCTCGTTTTTCATCATTTCTGCCTTTATGCTGGCGGAAGTTGCAGGCGGTTGGATTACTAATTCGCTTGCGCTGTTGTCGGATGCGGGACACATGTTCAGCGATGCTTTTTCCTTGGGCATGGCTTTATGGGCGTTCAAAATCGGCGAAAGGCAAAATACGCTGCAGAAAACTTTCGGCTACAAACGCTTTGAGATTCTCACGGCATCGTTTAACGGTTTGCTCCTGGTGGCGATTGCCGTACTGATTATTTACGAGGCGGTGGAACGTTTTGTCTCCCCGCCGGAAATCGCCACCGCCGGTATGTTGGTCATCAGTGTGTTGGGGTTGCTGGTAAATATCGGTGTCGCCGTGTATATGGTGAAAAACAGCGATACCGAAGCGAACGTCAACATGCGCGGTGCTTATCTTCATGTTCTCAGCGATATGCTCGGCTCCGTCGGTGCCATTGTTGCGGCCGTGCTGATGATGGCTTTCGGCTGGGCATGGGCGGATCCCTTGGCCAGCATATTGGTGGCGGTATTGATCGGACGCAGCGGTTGGAAATTGTTCATAAAGACGCTGCACATTTTAATGGAAGGCACACCGGAAAACCTGCGTACCGATGAAGTATTGGCCGCCATCCGGCAGGTTGAAGGCGTACAGTCGGTACACGATTTGCATGTTTGGACGATTACCAGCGATATCAATGCGTTGTCCTGCCATATTGTGGTGGACGGCAGGCTGGCGGTTGCCGAGGCCGAGCAGATCGTTTACCGACTCGAACATCTCTTGGCGCATCACAACATCACCCACAGCACGGTGCAAATCGAAAGCGACCGCCACCCGCATGAAGATAGCGTGTTGTGTTCTTTCGATACACACACCCATCCGCACACACACGGACATCATTAAAATCTGTTAAAATCATACCGTCCGAAGTTTACATCTGTTCGGACGGCTTTTAAAATAAGGAATAGCCATGATCCAAGCCGTATTATTCGATTTAGACGGCACGCTTGCCGATACTGCGCTCGATTTGGGCGGTGCATTGAATTTCGTGTTGCGCGCTAATGGTTTGGCCGAGAAAACCATGGATGAAATCCGCCCGTTCGCCAGCCACGGCGCAAACGGTTTGCTGGAAATGGGCGCAGGCATGACGCCCGGCCATCCCGACCATCCTCAATGGCGGCAGGCTTTTCTCAATCACTATGATAAATGTTATGCCGATGAAACCGCACTGTTTGAAGGCGTAAACGATTTATTGCGCGAACTCGATCAACGCGGCTTGGCATGGGGCATCATCACCAACAAGCCGGCGCAGTTTACCGATAAGCTGGTGCCGAAGCTTGGTTTTGCCGTGCCACCCGCAGTGGTCGTGAGCGGGGATACCTGCGGAGTCGCCAAGCCAAATGTAAAACCGATGTTGCACGCCTGCGAAAAAATCGGCGTAAAGCCGGAAGATTGCGTGTATTTGGGCGATGCCGAACGCGATATGCTGGCAGCCAAAAATGCCGGCATGAAAGCTGTTTTGGTCAATTGGGGTTACATCGCGGAAACCGACGGTACGGAAGCTTGGTTGCAAGATGCGCGCATTGATGCGCCGATGGATTTATTTGCGGTTTTGTAAAACAAACCATGCCGTCTGAAACATTTCAGACGGCCTTGAGTATAAATTAAACCATACAAAACAAAAGTATATAAAATGGATGTTATTTTAATCATAGGGTTGATTGTATTACTGATTGTGGCTTTGGCCGTGATATTGAGCTGGGCGGAGCAGCGCAAGAAAGCCAAGCTTGAGGCCGAAAAACAGACCGAGCAGGAAAAAGCCTTGTCGCGTCAGGCTGCGAAAGAAAAAATGCAGGTGGCGGTGGTGGCCAATCACGGTGATGAGCCTTTGGAAGAAGGCCAAACCGATATTTCCGACAATGATTTAAATAAAATCAAAGCCGCTTACGCCAAATTTGAAAAAGACGTGTTGTCGTGGGAAGCCAAACTGCAAGTGAAATCGGAATTTTCCGCCGATGAAGAAGCCTTAATCCACAAAGAGCAGCTCAAATACCGCATGTATTTTGAAGAAGCATTTTATGAAAAACACGGCAATTCAGTCGCATCACGAGAGTGGCGCCAATGGACGGATGCCTTTAGCGAATTGCTCGAACGCCACGCACGTTTGATTGCGGAAGACGTATTGCCCGGCGAAGACAATGAAGATGACGAAGAAATAGAAGCTCCGCAAGCCGAAGCGCTCAATCAGATGCTTTCTGAAATAGCATCAGAAGATATGCCGTCTGAAAATCATCAAGGGGCTGAAGAAAATGAAACTGAAGCCAATGACAACACACGAGCGGAAGCAGAATCTTTGTCTGCCGTCGGTCAAAATGAGCTTGAAGGCGAAGCTATTGGCAGGCCTATGCAGCCGCAAACAGCTGTTGCCGCAGAAAATAATGCGCCGGCTACCATTCTGAGTGCCGCCGTATTTCCTGCCGGTTTTACCGCTGCTGATGCGCCGCTTGCCGAAGTCGATGAAGACGAACTGAAAGGCCGCGAGCGCGAATTGTGGGAATATGCCAACCGCCGCAATTTATCCAAACGCGAAGCAGGCGACCGCTATGAGCGTTATCTCGGTTATCTTTACGAGCGTGCAGGCTGGCGTGTGGAATATTACGGCTTAACCGAAGGCGTGGCCAACTCCAACCGCGGCATTGATTTGATTTGTGAAAAAGACGGCATTACTCATTTCGTGCAAACCAAATATTGGAGCGATGGCGTGGCAGCGAAAACCAATGTCAATAATGTCATCTACCGCCTCGTGAAAAACATGCAGAGTATTATCGATAAATGCGTTATTCGCGGTGATGTGCATGCGGTGTTGGCGGCCAAGCCGAAATTATCCGGGAAGGCGGCGGCTTATGCGCAACAGCAGGGCGTGCTGCTGCTGGACGATTTGGCGCTGCAACCGTATCCGCTGGTGAAATGTCATACTGGCAAACGAGGCAGCAAAAAATATTTTCTGCCTTATCTGACCGATAAAAATCCGGCCAAATATGAAGAAATACGCCAAGGCGCATGGGAACCGTATGATTTGGTGCGTATGGATACGACTAACGGCGATGTGTATGTCCATACCATCGAAGAAGCCGAAACCTTGGGCTATAAATACAGTAACCGCGCCTAAGATATTAAAAAAGCACACTGATTTAGAGTGTGCTTTTTTGTCGCAAAAAGATTGCAGTTTGTCTGCATAACGTGAAATCCGGTTTGCAGGCGGTCTTAAAAGGCGTAAAATTTTAAAAGTTACTGTTTTATATTCTTATTTTTTTATGGTGGGTCAAACTTGAATCAAAGTCGGTCAGGTGTACCGTTACTTTATCCAAATGATCCGCGATATTCTTCAAATTAAAGCGAGCAAACACATGTTTTTTGATACCATTCAAGCTGCGCCCGCCGACCCGATTTTGGGCTTGGGCGAAGCGTTTAAAGCAGAAGCCCGTCCTGAAAAAGTCAATCTCGGTATCGGCGTGTATAAAAACGCCAAAGGCGAAACTCCGATTGTCAAGGCGGTAAAAGAAGCGGAAAAGCGCTTGCTGGATACCGAAACCAGCAAAAACTACCTGACCATCGACGGCGTGGCCGAATACAATGCGCAAACGCAGATTTTGCTGTTTGGTGCGGATCATGAAATCATCGCCGGTCGCCGCGCCAAAACCGCGCAAAGCTTGGGCGGCACCGGCGCGCTGCGCGTGGCTGCCGAATTGGCCAAACGCCAGTTGAATGTGAAAAAAGTATGGATTTCGAATCCGACTTGGCCGAATCACAATGCCATTTTCAAAGCTGTCGGCATTGAAGTATGCGATTACCGCTATTACAACGCCGCCGAACACAAGCTGGATTGGGACGGTTTGATCGAAGACTTGAGTCAGGCCGGGAAAGGCGATGTGGTGTTGCTGCACGGCTGCTGCCATAACCCGACCGGTATCGACCCAACCCCTGAGCAATGGGACAAATTGGCGCAAATGTCGGCCGACAAAGGTTGGTTACCGCTGTTTGACTTTGCTTACCAAGGCTTCGGCAATGGTTTGGAAGAAGATGCTTACGGTTTGCGCAGTTTTTTGAAGTGCAATAAAGAATTGCTAATCGCCAGTTCATATTCGAAAAACTTCGGCATGTATAACGAGCGCGTGGGGGCGTTTACCGTGGTGGCAGAAAACGAAGACATCGCCAACCGTGTTCACAGCCAAGTTAAAACCATTATCCGCACACTGTATTCGAATCCCGCTTCTCACGGCGCCAATACCGTTGCGCTGGTGTTGAAGGATGACGCTTTGAAAGCACAATGGATTGCCGAACTCGACGAAATGCGCGGCCGCATCAAAACCATGCGTGAGAAATTTGTTGAATTGTTGAAAGCCAAAGGTGCGACACAAAATTTTGATTTCATTATCGAACAAAATGGCATGTTCTCATTCAGCGGTTTAATGCCCGAGCAAGTTAACCGTTTGAAAAACGAATTCGCCATCTATATCGTGCGTTCAGGCCGCATTAATGTGGCCGGCATGACTGAGAATA
The DNA here is from genome assembly GCF_042658245.1 of Neisseria weixii. Taxonomy (NCBI): domain Bacteria; kingdom Pseudomonadati; phylum Pseudomonadota; class Betaproteobacteria; order Neisseriales; family Neisseriaceae; genus Neisseria; species Neisseria weixii. The sequence continues at coordinate 15,623 of NZ_JBHSPY010000033.1, read as the reverse complement.
ACATTTCTTACATTTGCCAGAGTATTGTAAAAGTTTTGTAATTAAAATCTTATTGATTAGAAGGCCGAGACCTTTGCGAAATACCAGCCATCCCATCCAAACGGTTACCTGAACAATCAGGTAACCGTTTGGATGGGATGGCTGGTATTTCGCAAAGGTCTCGGCCTTTTTATATCGGGTAATAACCGCCCCATGCCGTATGAAACCATACTGCCTAAGCCATTGAATAAACCTGCGCATAGCCAACCGCCCCAAGCATGGGCAGGGAATTGGTACACAAACACGCCAAACGCGGCTTCGGATGTGCCGGGTAAAATAGTAGCGGAAGTGAAGGCAGAAAATGCCAAGCCAATGTAAGCGTAGAGTAAAGACATTATTAAATTATTCTGTAGGAATATAACGATGAAATTGATTGTAAGCAGTTCAAACAACAATATTATTTGATTTACCACAATTTTATGGCAATTCTGACAAAACCGCAGAAATAATGGTTTGCAAAATAACAAAATGGCAGTATGATTCCGTCTAAATTAACGTAAGTTAACTGTATTAATTTAATTTGATTACAATAAGACGAAAGGCACTTCATGTCTGCGCAAACTCATAAAGGTAATACGCCGGCTTTAACGGTATTAGGTTCTCTGTTCTTCATGCTGGGTTTTATCACCTGTATGAATGATATTTTGATTCCTCATTTGAAAGAAATTTTCAACCTGACGTATGTTCAGGCGATGTTGATTCAATTCTGTTTTTTCAGCGCGTATGCGATTATGTCGATTCCGATGGGTCATTTTGTTGAAAAATTCGGCTACAAAACCGGCGTGATCGGCGGTTTCGTAGTGGCCGCAATCGGCTGTTTGCTGTTTTATCCGGCTGCCGGCAGCCACTCTTATGCCGTATTTTTAGGTGCTTTGTTTATCTTGGCCAGCGGAATTGTATTGCTGCAGGTGGCGGGCAACCCTTATGTGACTTTGCTGGCACCCAAAGGCAAAGAATCAACCACGTTGACCCTGATTCAGGCATTTAACTCGTTGGCGACCATGATTGCGCCGCCGTTGGGTGCAATGTTGATTTTTGTAGACGCGACTGCTTCTGAAGCTGAGCGTATTTCGTCTGTACAAAATCCATACTTGGGTTTGGCCGGCTTTATGTTGCTGTTGGCCGTGGCGGTAGCACTGATTAAGTTGCCGGATGCACGCAAAATTGCTCAAGAAGAAACTGAAGCCAATCACGACGGTAAAACCAGCGTATGGCAATACAAGCATATGGTGTTTGGCGCGGCCGGTATTTTCTGCTATGTCGGCGCGGAAGTGGCCATTGGCTCAATGATGATTAACGCATTGGAAGTGTTGGCCGGTTTGAACCACAGCACCGGCGCGGCATACTTGTCGATTTATTGGGGCGGTGCCATGGTAGGCCGTTTCGTAGGCTCGGCTTTGATGAACAAAATCTCGCCAAACAAATATTTGGCTTTTAATGCGACTGTCGCCATTGCGCTGATTATTACAGCAATTTTGGCCGGCGGCGGTGCGGTAACCATGTGGGCATTGTTGTTGATCGGTTTCTTCAACTCAATTATGTTCCCAACCATCTTCTCTTTGGCAACCAAAGGCTTGGGCAAATTCACCAGTACCGCTTCCGGCGTGATTTGTACCGCGATTGTGGGTGGTGCGGTTGTACCGGTAGTACAAGGTTGGGCGGCCGATACTTACGGCTTGCTGCCTTCTTATATCGTATCGGCGATTTGTTATGTGTACATCGTATTCTTTGCTGTAAAAGGTTACAAAGCCGACGAAGCATAAACTGCTTAACTTTCAAAAGGCCGTCTGAAATTCAGACGGCCTTTTGTTTATTGGATAACCATCAAATGCTGAAGTTTGATGAAAACAGGTGGCTGACGTAAAAAATTGTTTGTAAAATGACGTAAACCCGATAAAATGCCACATGTCTCAAAGATAGGAAGCAGAATATGTTCAGCTTTAAATCACTGCTCGATATGCCGCGTTTAGAAGCGTTGGCAGTGGCCGTTTTATTGGTTGCCATGATGGGCTATACCATTATCTCACTCGGCTGGCTGCCGCATATGTCGATTATCAGCGCGATTGTTGTTCTGATTTTGTATGGTTTGTGCCGCGGTTTGAAATACAACGAGATGCAAAACGGCATGATTCAAGCCATAAGCCAAGGTATGGGTGCAGTGTATCTGTTTTTCTTTATTGGTTTGATGGTGAGTGCGCTGATGATGAGCGGGGCGATTCCGACGCTGATGTATCACGGTTTCGGCTTGATTTCACCGACTTATTTTTATTTCTCGGCATTTGCCTTATGTTCGGTGGTCGGCGTGGCTATCGGCAGCAGTTTTACCACTTGTGCCACGGTGGGCGTGGCCTTTATGGGTATGGCGACAGCATTTGAAGCCAATCTGGCGATGACTGCCGGCGCTGTCGTATCAGGTGCGTTCTTCGGCGATAAAATGTCGCCTTTGTCGGATACCACCGGTATTGCTGCCTCGATTGTCGGCATTGATTTGTTTGAACACATCAAAAATATGATGTACACCACCGTTCCGGCGTGGCTCATCAGCGCGGCTTTGATGTTGTGGGTATTGCCGACGGTGGCGATTGATGATTTAAATAATATTGAAAACTTCCGTAATGCCTTAGAAGCCACGGGCTTGGTACATTTGGATTCACTGATTCCGTTTGTTTTGCTGGCGGTATTGGCGTTGATGCGCGTGAATGCGGTAGTGTCGATGATTTTCTGTACCATCGCCGCTTTAGTAGTGACGTATTTCCACAGCAGCCCTGACTTGCAGCAATTGGGCGCATGGTTTTTCGGCGGCTACAAGCTGGAAGGCGAACAATTTAAAGACATTACCCGCCTGATTTCGCGCGGCGGCTTGGAAAGCATGTTCTTCACACAAACCATCGTGATTTTGGGCATGAGTTTGGGCGGTTTGCTGTTTGCTTTGGGTGTGATTCCGGCTCTGCTCGACATCATCCGTAATTTCTTGACCAATGCCAGCCGCGCGACTTTCAGCGTGGCCGCCACTTCTTTGGGTGTCAACATTCTGATCGGCGAACAATATTTGAGTATTTTACTCGCCGGCGAAACCTTTAAGCCGGTGTACGACAAACTGGGCTTGCACCAGCGCAATCTGTCGCGCACGTTGGAAGACGCAGGCACGGTGATTAATCCTTTGGTACCTTGGAGCGTATGCGGTGTGTTTATCAGTCAGACCTTGAATGTTCCGGTGTGGGAATATCTGCCGTTTGCTTTCTTCTGTTATTTGAGTCTGATTTTGACGTTGGTTTTCGGCTGGTCAGGTTTGACGCTGACTAAAAAATAACTGGCGCAACAAGGCCGTCTGAACTGAACTGCACCCCAAAAGTTGGACACCATCCCCAACTTATGAGTTGCAGTTCATTTCAGACGGCCTTTTGATTGAAAAGAACCCGCAATGCAACCCAGTTTGGATGTCATTATTCCTTGTTACAACGCCGCTACTACCTTAGAAACAGCGGTGAAAATCGCATTGCTGCAAGCCGAAGTGCAAAATGTGTGGCTGGTCGATGATGCTTCTACCGACAATACGCGCGATGTGATGGCGGTTTTGGCGGCGCAATATCCGCAAGTGCGCACTGAATATTTGGCGCAAAACGGCGGGGCGGCTAAGGCGCGAAGCTGGGGGGCATGGCAAAGCCAAGCGGATTTGATTGCTTTTGTTAGATGCGGATGACGAATACGAACCGCAGATGTTAACCGCTGCCTACATGGCCTTGGCGCAATTTTCCTATCTCGGTATGGTGCGTCTGAAATGCCGCCCGATCAGTTTTCCTCCTCATTATCTGCAACACGCCGATTTTGCCCAAGCATGGCAGCGGCTTGAAATGACAGTGGGCGGCAATATGGTTTGCCGCCGCCGCATTTTTTTGGCGGCCGGCGGTTTTCCGCAAGAAGCCTTGTTTCGTCAGTTTGGCGGCGAAGATGCTGCGGTGCGGCATATTTACCGGCAAGGCATTTATGCGGAAAGATTGCTGGATTCGGCGCTCTACGGCAAAAGCATTGAGGGTTTAACCGAAGCGAACCGCCAACAGGCCGAAGCCGTGACCGACAGTATTTGCCGCCGGTTGGCTGAAGTGAAGGCGCACGGTGCATTTGAACAAAGCGGCATCATGGCGTTCGCCACAACTTATCAAAATCAATGATGAAAGGCCGTCTGAAAGATATTTTTTCAGACGGCCTTTTATTATTTATTCCACCCAACCTTGCAAATTCTTTTTCACCAATTCAGCCAGCGCACTCACCCACACCGGACTATCGTTCAAACACGGAATAAACTGATATTGTTTGCCGCCGGCTTCATAGAATTGTTCGCGCCCCATCAGGGCGATTTCTTCCATGGTTTCTAAGCAGTCGGCCAAAAAGCCCGGGCAGAATACGTCTAATTTGGTCACGCCTTGTTTCGGTAATTCATCGAATAAATCCTGCGTGCTTGGTTTTACCCATTTGGCTTTACCGAATTGGCTTTGGAAAGAGACGATGTATTCGCTTTCGTCCAAGCTCAAGGCTTCGGCCAGCAGTTTGGCGGTGTGGTGGCATTCTTTCGGGTAAGGATCGCCATCATCATGATTTTTTTGCGGAATGCCGTGGAAACTGAGCATCAGTTTTTCGCCACGGCCATGTTCCGCCCAATAGGCTTGGATATGCTGTTTCATCGCCTCAATATAGCCGGCATCATCATAAAAACGCGATAGGGTGCGCACACTCATTTGGTTGCGCTGTTGCAGCAATTCGGCAAACACCTTATCCAAGGCCGCGCCGGTACTCGAAGCGGCATATTGCGGATACAGCGGAATCACCAACACATTGCCCACGCCTTGATTTTTTAAATCTTGCAACACTTCCGGCACGCCCGGATTGCCGTAAGTCATGGCATGGCGCACGATGACGTTGGGCAGCGCCGCCGCCAATGCCTTGGCTTGATGCTCGGTATAAACCGCCAAAGGCGAGCCTTCTTTAAACCAGATTTTTTCATAGCCATGCGCGCTTTTTTTCGGGCGTAAAGTCAACACCAACCCGTGCAGAATCGGCTGCCAAACCAGTTTCGGCAATTCCACCACACGCTGGTCGGATAAAAAATCTTTCAAATACGGGCGTACGGCTTGCGCGGTCGGTGCAGCAGGAGTACCCAAATTCATCAAGACCACGGCGGTTTTGTTTTGCTGCTCGTAAGCAAGGGTAGGTTCGGTTAAGAAATGCGGCATGGCTGGCCTTCACGGAAAACAAGAAATGAGAAATTATAGCAATAAAAAAGCCGTCTGAAAGCGGAATTGGGTGTTCAGACCGCCTTTTTAGGTTTGGCTATCATGTTGTTTGTCGATGGAGTAATAATGAGTCGGATAAATATGGCGGATTAACTTAATTTTCGTTACGGCGTTGCTGCGCCTTGCCGTACTACTTGTATTGTCTTCGGCTTCTCTGGTATCGAAAATTAATTAAATCCGCTATAAATCAATAATTAAGGCTGTCTGAAAAACAACGCTTTCAGACGGCCTTACTGTTATATTCAATCATTTAAAACTGATTAATCCACACCCCGCACACGGTTCTCATGGAATTGTGCTTGCCAGTCGCTGAACCTGCCTTGCTCGATGACTTCGCGCATTTCAGCCATGATGACTTGGTAGAAATGCAGATTGTGGATGGTGTTCAGCTGCGCGCCTAAGATTTCGCCGACTTTGTGCAGGTGATGCAGGTATGAACGGCTGAAGTTTTGGCAGGCATAGCAGGTGCAGGATTCGTCGATCGGACGGTTGTCGAGGCGGTGTTTGGCGTTTTTGATTTTCAAATCGCCAAAGCGGGTAAACAGCCAGCCGTTGCGGGCATTGCGGGTCGGCATCACGCAGTCGAACATGTCCACGCCGTGCGCCACGCCGTACACCAAGTCTTCCGGCGTGCCGACACCCATCAGATAATGCGGTTTGTGTTCGGGCAGAGCCGGGCCCACGGCACGCAGCATGCGGTACATTTCGGGCTTGGGTTCGCCCACGGATAAGCCGCCGATGGCCAAGCCGGAGAAGTCGAATTGTTCCAAGCCACGCAGTGATTCTTCGCGCAAGCCTTCATACATCGCGCCTTGCACAATGCCGAAGAGGGCGTTGGGGTTGTTTAAGTCTTCAAACGCTTTTTTGCTGCGCTCTGCCCAGCGCAGGCTCATTTGCAGCGATTTTCGCGCCTGCTCGTGGCTGGCTTCACCGGGGGTACATTCGTCAAGCTGCATCACAATGTCGGAATTCAACACCGTTTGAATTTTCATGGAGATTTCAGGCGAGAGGAATAATTTGTCGCCGTTAATCGGGCTTTTGAAGGTGCAACCTTCTTCGGTGAGTTTGCGCATATCGGAAAGGGAAAACACTTGGAATCCGCCCGAATCGGTGAGAATCGGTTTGTCCCAGCCGATAAATTGGTGCAGGCCGCCGAATTGTTCAATCACTTCCAAGCCGGGGCGCAGCCATAAGTGGTAAGTGTTGCCCAAGATGATTTGAGCGTTGATATCATGCAGGTTTTGCGGTGTCATGGCTTTAACCGAGCCGTAAGTGCCGACCGGCATGAATACGGGGGTTTCGATTTTGCCGTGGTTCAGCTCAAGAGTACCGCGGCGGGCTAGGCCGTCTTTTTTGTGCAGGGTAAATTTCAGCATGGGTGAAGCGTGTTCGGATAAATAAATAATTATAACCTGATAAGCGTTTGTTAGGGGGGGCTTAAATAGCCTATCGGGAATAGAAGGTGCGGAAAGTCAGGTTAATGCGCGGCTCGGTGATGTTGATGCTTTTCATCACGGCGTGACGCCAATGTTGCTGGGTTTTCCCGCGCATCACGATTAATTGGCCGTGTTGCAGCATGAGTTCGCACTTTTTGGCGGTGTATTTGTGTTTGAAAGCGAATTTTCGGGTAGCGCCCAAACTGAGCGAGGCAATGATGGGCTCATTGCCTAATTCTTTCTCGTCATCACTGTGCCAGCCCATGCCTTCAATGCCGTCTGAATATAAATTCAATAAACAGGAATTAAACACTGTCGGGCTGATGGATTGAAGGTGTTGCTTGATGGTGTGTTTGAGTGAAAGTAAAATCGGATGCCAAGGTAGGGCAGTGCGGCGGATACGGGAATAGGTGTAGTCAAAAGCATGGTCGCCATACCAAGCTACTTGGCGGGCGGTGGTAATGTGTTTGCCGTAAATGATGGCTTCATCGTGTTGCCAAGGAATATTGTGCAATAATTCTTCAAACAAATTATCAGCTTCTTGAGATTTTAGGATGAGGCCGAAATCGTTGACAATGCCGTTATAAGGCAGCAGATTATGTTCGGGTGAGACGGAATGGAATAGGTCAAATTGGCTCATAAAGAAATTTGAATGGTTAATGAATGATTGCGGTGGTTTTTCATACGGCAGAGAGATGATTTGTACCCTTGCTGCAACAGGCGTACGTGATACGGCCTGCATTGGGTCGGCGGCTTGCTAATTAATTGGCAGACATTATATAATTTATAAGATTAGCTTTATGATTGTGTATCGAATAAAAACGCGGCCGCAATCATCATAAAATTAAATTAAACCAGCTTTCAGGCAGTTTGCGTTGTTGGATAAATATAATGAATCATGCCGTCTGAAAAATTACTTACCATTCGGAGTTTTTTTTAATGTTGAACATTACCTTGCCTGACGGTTCCGTCCGCCAATATGAATCACCTGTAACCGTTGCCCAGATTGCGGCATCAATTGGCGCAGGCTTGGCGAAGGCAACAGTGGCCGGTAAAGTCGACGGCAAATTGGTGGACGCTTGCGATCCGATTACCGAAGATTCAAATGTGCAAATCATTACCCCTAAAGATAAAGAAGGCGTGGAAATTATCCGCCACTCGTGTGCCCACTTAATCGGCCATGCAGTGAAGCAGCTTTATCCTAATGCCAAAATGGTGATTGGCCCGGTCATCGAAGACGGTTTCTATTATGACATTGCGACTGAAAAACCGTTCACGCCGGAAGACGTGGCTGCCATCGAAAATCGCATGAAAGAATTGATTGCGCAAGATTATGATGTGGTAAAAATCATGACGCCGCGTGAAGAAACGGTCAAAATCTTTGCCGATCGCGGTGAAGAATACAAATTGCGTCTGATTGAAGATATGCCTGAAGTGGAAGCAATGGGCATGTACCATCATCAAGAATATGTGGATATGTGTCGCGGCCCACACGTGCCGAACACCCGTTTCCTGAAAAATTTCAAGCTGACCAAATTGGCCGGTGCCTATTGGCGCGGCGACAGCAACAACGAAATGCTGCAGCGCATCTACGGCACTGCATGGGCGAGCAAAGAAGAATTAAAAGCCTACATCCAGCGCATTGAGGAAGCGGAAAAACGCGACCACCGTAAACTGGGTAAACAATTGGATTTGTTCCATTTGCAAGATGAAGCGCCGGGCATGGTGTTTTGGCATCCGAAAGGCTGGGCATTGTGGCAGGCAATTGAGCAGCATATGCGCAAAGAGTTGGATGCAGCAGGCTATCAAGAAGTAAAAACCCCGCAGATTATGGATAAAACCTTCTGGGAACAATCCGGCCACTGGGACAACTACAAAGACAATATGTTTCTGACCAACTCGGAAAAACGTGAATACGCCGTGAAACCGATGAACTGCCCGGGACATGTGCAGATTTTCAATAACGGTTTGCGTTCTTACCGCGATTTGCCCATGCGTTTGGCTGAATTCGGTTCGTGTCACCGCAATGAACCAAGCGGTGCCTTGCATGGTCTGATGCGAGTACGCGGTTTCGTGCAAGATGATGCGCATATTTTCTGTACCGAAGATCAAATCGTAGAAGAAGCGCGCGCGTTTAATGAATTGTTGGTGCGTATTTACAAGCAATTCGGCTTCCACGATGTGGCGGTGAAACTGTCTTTGCGTCCTGAAAAGCGCGCCGGTTCCGATGAGATTTGGGATAAGGCCGAGCAAGGCTTGCGCGATGCGTTGACTGCTTGCAGCGTGGAATGGGAAGAGTTGCCGGGCGAGGGTGCATTCTATGGTCCGAAAATCGAATACCATGTGAAAGACGCTTTGGGCCGTTCATGGCAGTGTGGTACCTTGCAGCTTGACTTTGTCTTGCCGGAGCGCTTGGATGCCGAATACGTAACCGAAAACAACGACCGTGCCCGCCCTGTGATGCTGCACCGTGCGATTTTGGGTTCGCTGGAGCGCTTTATCGGTATTTTGATTGAAAACCACGCCGGTTCGTTCCCGTTGTGGCTGGCGCCGGTGCAAATGGTGATTATGAACATCACCGAAAAACAAGCCGATTATTGCCGTGAAGTGGCGGCCAAGTTGCAAGCGGCCGGTTTGCGTGTTGAGTTGGATTTGCGCAACGAGAAAATCGGCTACAAAATCCGCGACAACAGCCAATACCGTTTCCCATACCAAATCGTGGTGGGCGACAAAGAAATGCAAGAAGGCAAAGTGGCCGTACGCCGTAAGGCAGAAGATTTAGGTTCGTTGAAATTGGATGATTTTATTGCGCAATTGCAGCAAGAAATTGCCGAATCAGTGGCATAATTGATTTTTTAAACAAGAGCCCGCTTGCAAAGCCGGTGGGCAACAATACTAATTTTTAGAAGGAGTATTATCATCGCTCAAGAACGCGAAGCACGAATTAACGGCGAAATCACCGCCAAAGAAGTGCGATTAATCAGTGATTCAGGCGAACAGCTTGGTGTGGTGTCTGTTCGTGAAGCTTTGGCTATGGCCGAAGAGCAGGATGTGGATTTGGTAGAGATTTCTCCTACCGCCAAGCCGCCTGTGTGCAAACTCATGGATTTTGGTAAATATAAATACCAACAAGCCAAGAAACGCGACGAAGCTAAGAAAAACCAGAAGCAGGTGCAGATTAAAGAAATCAAGTTCCGTCCGGGCACCGATGAAGGTGATTATCAAATCAAAATGCGCAACATCAACCGCTTCTTGGAAGATGGCGACAAGGTAAAAGTGACCTTGCGTTTCCGCGGTCGCGAAATGGCGCACCAACAATTAGGCGCACAACTTCTCGAGCGCGTGAAAGAAGATTTGGCCGAAGTGGCGCAAATCGAATCTTTCCCGAAAATGGAAGGTCGCCAAATGGTCATGATGATTGCGCCAAAGAAAAAATAAAGTTATAATGTTTAGCTTATTTCGGTTGCTGCCCGAAGTAAGCTGATATTTGGCAGCAAAAACCGTGGTGTTTGGGATACAAGTGTTTGAAATCCATGATTTCAAAGCCCCTCATGCCTTATCTAAAAACAAATGGAGTTTTCCCCATGCCTAAAATGAAAACCAAGTCTAGCGCGAAAAAACGCTTTAAAGTACTGGGTAACGGTGGTGTAAAACGCGGTCATGCGTTTAAAAGTCACATCCTGACCAAAAAAACCACTAAAACGAAACGCCAATTGCGCGGCACCTCTATGGTGAATGAGCGTGATTTGGCTGCTGTTGCTAAAATGTTGCCTTACGCTTAAGGAGTTTAAAGTATGCCACGCGTAAAACGCGGTGTTACCGCTCGTGTCCGCCACCAAAAAATCTTCGCTTTAGCCAAAGGCTATCGCGGTCGTCGTAAAAATGTATACCGTGTTGCCAAGCAAGCGGTAATGAAAGCCGGTCAATACGCTTACCGTGACCGTCGCCAACGCAAACGTCAATTCCGTCAATTGTGGATCGTGCGTATTAACGCCGGTGCCCGTGAAAACGGTTTGTCTTACAGCAAATTCATGAATGGCCTGAAACGCGCGTCTATCGAAATCGACCGCAAAGTATTGGCTGATCTGGCTGTGTTCGACAAAGCTGCATTCGCACAATTGGTTGAAAAAGCCAAAGGCGCTTTGGCCGCTTAATGCGACAAGCTTGAAAAAGGAAACTTCGGTTTCCTTTTTTTATTGTTTAAAGAGGTTCTATGTAATTGATTTTTCTTCTTTAAAGCCTGTTTTTTTGGTGTGATTTGCGTTAAAATATGTGGCGTTTCAGCCGGTTTGGGCATAAGCCTTTTTAGCCGGTCACATTAAAACGGATTGGCCGTTGCAAGATTTACAGGCCGTCTGAAAAAGGTAGCAGGAATCACGATTCTTCATCCTTTCAGACGGCCTTATTATTTCAAAACTTCAATCATCAACTTCTAGACGATAGACAAAAGATTATTATGGAAAATGTAAACCGCATTGTTGCCGAAGGCATTGCCGCCGTAGAAGCCGCGGCAGATTTCAACGCCTTGGAACAAGTGAAAGCCCGCTACATGGGCAAAACCGGTGAATTGACCGGCCTGTTGAAAACCTTGGGACAAATGTCACCGGAAGAGCGCAAAACCATCGGCGCCCATATCAACGAATGCAAAAACCAGTTTCAGACGGCCTATAATGTAAAACGTGATGCTTTAAACGAAGCCAAATTGCAGGCACAGTTGACAGCCGAATCGCTGGACGTGACTTTACCCGGTCGCGGTCAAGCCCTTGGTGGTTTGCACCCTGTAACCCTGACTTTGCAGCGTATTGTCGAGTTGTTTGAAGGTATTGGTTTTGAAGTGGCCGATGGCCCTGAAATTGAGGATGATTTCCATAATTTCCAAGCTTTGAATATTCCGCAAAACCACCCCGCGCGTGCCATGCAGGATACGTTTTATGTCGAAAACGGCGATGTGTTGCGCACCCACACGTCACCGATTCAAATCCGCTACATGCTGGATAAGAAAAATCCGCCAATCCGCATTATCGCGCCGGGTCGTGTTTACCGCGTTGACAGCGATGCGACACACTCACCGATGTTCCATCAGGCTGAAGGCTTGTGGGTGGAAGAAGGCGTTACCTTTGCCGATTTGAAAGCCGTGTTTACCGATTTTATCCGCCGTTTCTTTGAACGCGACGATATGCAAGTGCGTTTCCGCCCATCGTTCTTCCCGTTTACCGAGCCTTCTGCCGAAATCGATATCATGGCAGAAAACGGCAAATGGCTGGAAGTCGGCGGCTGCGGTATGGTGCATCCGAATGTGTTGAAAAACGTCAACATCGACCCGGAAAAATATACCGGTTTTGCTTTCGGTATCGGCTTAGACCGTTTTGCGATGTTGCGTTACAACGTCAACGATTTGCGTTTGTTCTTCGACAACGATTTGAACTTCTTGAAACAGTTTAAATAATGTTCAGATGGCTTGAAAAATAAGCAGGCCGTCTGAAAAAAACTTTCCATTCATTTATTGCCGTTTGAAGCATTTTATTTTCAGATGGCCTGAAAAAAGTTAGAGAAAACATCATGCAATTTTCTTATTCTTGGCTCAAAACACAAGCCAATCCTAATTTGTCGGCCGATGAGCTGGCGCATTTATTGACCATGGCCGGTTTGGAGGTAGAAGAAACCGAAAAAGCCGCTCCTGCATTTAGCGGTGTGGTTGTGGCCGAAGTGAAATCAGTAGAAAAACACCCCGATGCCGACCGCTTGAATGTGACCAAAGTCGATGCCGGTGCCGGCGAATTGATTCAAATTGTGTGTGGTGCGCCGAATGTGAAACCGGGTATTAAAGTACCGTGTTCTTTACCGGGGGCGGTGTTGCCGGGTAATTTCAAAATTAAGCCGACCAAAATGCGTGGCGTAGAATCCAACGGTATGCTGTGTTCAACCGATGAATTGGGCTTACCGGATGACGGCGTTGACGGTTTGCATATTTTGCCGGCCGATGCTCCTGTCGGTACCGATATCCGCGAATATTTTGATTTGGACGACACGGTTTTCACCCTGAAAATCACGCCTAACCGCACTGACTGCTTGAGCATTAAAGGCATCGCGCGCGAAGTGTCTGCGTTGACGCAATGCGCATTTAATCCGGTGACGATTCAGACGGCCTCTGTGCAACACGATAAAAAACAAGCCGTGCGCATTGATGCGCCTGAAGATTGTGGCCGCTTTATCAGCCGTGCGATTGAAAACGTAAATGCCAAAGCAGAAACGCCTGCTTGGATGAAACACCGCTTGGAACGCAGCGGTGTGCGCTCGGTATCGGCTTTGGTGGATATCGGCAATTATGTGATGCTGGAAATCGGCCAACCTATGCATGTGTTTGATGCCGATAAAATCAATGGCAGCATCATTGTGCGCCGTGCTCAAAACGGTGAAACGCTGGAATGCTTGAACGAAAAAAACGTAACCTTGTCTGACAATACTTTGGTGATTGCCGATGAAAAAGGCGCGTTAAGCATGGCCGGTTTGATGGGCGGCGAGGGCAGCGCGGTTTCGGATGAGACCACCCGCATTGTGCTGGAAGCGGCGTACTTTAATCCGGTCACCATTTCCGGTAAATCACGCCAATATGGTTTTGGCTCGGATTCTTCGTTCCGCTTTGAGCGCGGTGTTGATTGGCAATTGCAAGCCGATGCGATTGAGCGTGCGACTGAATTGGTGCAGCAAATCTGTGGCGGTGAAGCCGGTGAAATGGTGGAAGCAGAAGGCCAATTGCCGCAAGCCAAACAGGTGGAAATCCGTTTGGAGCGCTTGGAAAAAATGCTCGGCGTGAGCGTACCTGCCCAACAGGTTGAAACCATTTTGCAACACTTGGGCTTAAATCCGGTGAAGTCGGCCGAAGGCTTCACAGTCACCGCACCAAGCTTCCGTTTCGATATTGAAATCGAAGCCGATTTGGTTGAAGAAATCGGCCGCGTGTACGGCTATGAAAACATTCCTGACAACCATACTTCAGGCCGTCTGAAAATGTTAGAGTTGCCGGAAACCAAGCGTCCACGTTTTGCCGTTTATAATGAAATGGCGGCGCGCGGTTATCAGGAAGTGGTCAGCTATGCGTTCGTTGATGGGCAATGGGAACAAGATTTCGCCGCTAACACTAATCCGATTCGCTTGCAGAATCCGTTGGCAGCACAATATGCGGTCATGCGTTCAACTTTAGTCGGCGGCTTGGTGGAAATTCTGCAAAACAATTTAAACCGCAAGCAAAGCCGTGTGCGTGTGTTTGAAATTGCCCGTGTGTTCAGCAAAGATTCAGACGGCCAATTCCAACAAAAAGAACGCATCGGCGGCTTGTGGTATGGCTCGGTTGCGCCGGAACAATGGGGCGAAAAAGCGCGCCCTGTGGATTTTTACGATGTTAAGGCCGATGTGGAAAATCTGCTCAAAGATAAAGCCGTGACCTTTGTTAAAGCCCAGCATCCGGCTCTGCATCCGGGGCGTACCGCCAATATTGTTTCAGACGGCGTGGTGATTGGTTTTGTCGGCGAATTGCATCCGAAATGGTTGCAAAAATACGACTTGCCGCAAGCCGCTTTGGTGTTTGAAATCGACATGGATGCGGTATTGGGACGTGATAAAACACGCTACCAAGCAGTTTCTAAATTCCAAGCCGTGCGCCGAGATTTGGCGTTTGTTGTGCCGGAGAGCATGAGCCACGATGAATTGTTGGCCGCATTGAATACCAAAGCCAATGCTTTGGTGCAGGAAATCAGCCTGTTTGACGTGTATCGCGGTGCCGGTTTGCCGGAAGGTACGAAGAGTCTGGCCGTGAAAGTGATTCTGCAAGACATGGAAAGCACCTTAACCGATGAAGTGGTCGGGCCTTTGATGACGAAGCTGGTAGAATCGGCAACAGCCATCGGCGCACAATTGCGCAGCTAATCCGATTTGCATCACTAAAATGACAAATGCTGGAAAATCCAACGGTAAATTCTGTTTGATTTTTCAGTTTGGTACTTGAATTTTAAGAGAAAATTAGTAATAATCTGCTCCTATTAAAAAGGAAGGTAAGAACATGACATTAACTAAAGCTGAGTTGGCCGACATTTTGGTAGACAAAGTCAGCAATGTGACCAAAAACGATGCCAAAGAAATCGTCGAGCTCTTTTTTGAAGAAATCCGCAGCACTTTGGCGCGCGGTGAAGAAATTAAAATTTCCGGTTTCGGTAACTTTCAATTGCGCGACAAGCCGCAACGTCCGGGCCGTAACCCGAAAACCGGCGAAGAAGTGCCGATTACTGCGCGTCGAGTAGTGACGTTCCATGCCAGCCAAAAACTTAAAGGCATGGTGGAGCATTACTATGACAAACGCTAATCTGTCGATTCCTGCAAAACGTTATTTTACGTTGGACGAAGTGTGCCAATTGGTGCAAATCAGCCCGGAAGAGTTTACCCAATGGCAATATGAAAACGGTGTGGTTATCGGCTATGGCGGTAATCGTTATACCCGTTCTGATGTGGTGAAATTGTTGAAATTAAAAGACACTTTTTCGCCTTATGCAGAAGAGCAGCCGCAAGAAGCACTGGATGCCAATGGTCAGCCTGCAGCCGATACCGATGAAATCCGACAAGGATTGAAAAATGTGTTGGCCGGTTTGGAAACTGTTTTGGTAAAATAATCAATAAAACCGAGAAATTAAGATTTCTCGGTTTTATTTTGAACAAAGAAAAAAAGGCCGTCTGAAAAATATTTCAGACGGCCTGAGACCTTTGCAAAAAAAACCCAAAACTCCCCTAAATTCCCCCTAAAGAATTCAGAGGAGTTTTTTTTATGAGCAGCTTCTTCCACCAACAAGCCCGAATCATGACGGGTAAACAT
>NZ_JBHSPY010000032.1:0-27177 GCF_042658245.1 Neisseria weixii | reverse complement strand
CTGTATTTAAAGGAATGTGAATGGCGTTTTAACCACAGTGAGATAAAGTCTCTTGTTCTATTTTAAAACAATTAGTAAAGCAGAATTTATTCTAGTTGTCTAGTACAGCCCCAAAATTTAAGTGGTTAAAGTATTTATTTGCATAGGTTTTGCGGTGTATCAAATTTATATTTCAGATTCTTAAAGGATTGCTTGTCAGTTTCAAACTTTTTAAACATAATAGCTTGTATGTAAATCTTATTACAAATTTTAGATTTACAATAACATGAATTTAAATGAACCAAAGCCCCATTTCTCACACAGAATTCAAACCGAAAATAGTAATTAGCAGGCCGTCTGAATGCAGACGGACATCGGTTATAAATTAAAGTATTCGAACATATACTTTTTTCATTTTGATACTTAGAGTGAGGACTCTTTTTATGAATCAATCCAAACTTCTTTATTGGTCCGTGACCGTTGCATTGGCCGGGTTTTTGTTCGGTTTTGACACAGTGGTGATTTCCGGTGCCGACCAAGCATTGCAGGATTTGTGGGGCAGTTCGCCTTTATTCCATGGTTTGGTGGTGATGTCGTCCGCCTTGTGGGGTACGGTAATCGGTGCGCTGTTCGGCGGTATTCCGACTGATAAATTCGGCCGTAAGAAAACACTGATTGTGATTGGTGTGTTATATGTAACCAGCGCTTTGGGTTCGGCTCTGGTGTCGGATCCTTATCTGTTTGCTTTTTTCCGCTTTATCGGCGGTTTGGGTGTGGGGGCGTCCACCATTGCCGCGCCGGCTTATGTAACCGAAATTGCGCCGGCCGAAAAACGCGGCCGTTTGGTGGCGATGTATCAGTTCAATATCGTATTCGGTATTTTAATGGCGTATTTGTCTAACTTCATCATCAGCAATATGGATTTGGGTGAACAGACTTGGCGCTGGATGCTGGGTATCGAAGTGATTCCTGCCGTGATTTATACTTTGATGGTGTTTGGTGTGCCGATGTCGCCGCGTTGGTTGGCGATGAAAGGCCGTCTGCAAGAAGCGGAAGCGGTGTTGAAAAAAATCAACCCGGATGCTGATGTGAAAAGTTTGCTGGAAACCAATCTGGAAGAAGGCCACAAACATGAAAGCATGTGGTTGAAAAAATACCGCTATCCGGTGATTCTGGCCTTTTTGATTGCCTTCTTTAACCAAATGTCGGGCATTAACGCTTTCTTGTACTACGCGCCGCGTATTTTTGAAATAGCCGGTTTGGAGCAAAGCGCCGCGATGTTGAGCAGCGTGGGCATCGGTGTGATTAACTTGTTGTTTACCTTTATCGGTTTGTCGCTGATTGATAAATTCGGCCGTCGTCAATTGATGTATATCTGCTCGTTCGGCTACATCATTTCGTTGAGCTTGGTATCGCTGGCGTTCTTTATGGGTTGGAAAGGCATGGCTGTGCCGGTGTTTTTCTTCCTTTTTATCGCCGCCCACGCGATTGGCCAAGGTACGGTGATTTGGGTGTTTATTTCCGAAATTTTCCCAAGTCATTTGCGTGCTCAAGGCCAGTCTTTGGGTAGTTCAACCCACTGGTTATTGGCTGCTGCGATTCCGGCTGCGATTCCGTTCTTGTTCTCAAGCATCGGTGCGGCATGGGTATTCGTTTGCTTCACGCTGATGATGGTATTACAACTGCTGTTCGTGATGTTTATGATGCCGGAAACCAAAGGTGTTCCGTTGGAAGAATTGTCTAAGTCGTTAATTAAGGAAGATTAAGAATGAAAGTAACCAGTTTCGGTGAAGTGCTGTGGGACGATTTCCCAAGCGGGAAAGTATTGGGCGGTGCGCCGCTGAATGTGGTCGTGCGGCTGAGGGCCTTGGGTGCGGATACCAGCATCATCAGTTGCCGTGGCAATGATGAAGACGGCGAAGAATTATTGCGCCAGATTCTGAGTAAGCATGTGAATGCCGACCTTGTGCAGATTTGTCCTGACCAAGCCACCAGTTTGGTAAAAGTATCGCTTGACAAAAGCGGCAGTGCTTCATACGAAATTGTTTACCCTTGCTCTTGGGACCGTATTCGGGTGCAGCCCGAAGCTTTGCAGCGTGTGGCCGAATCGGATGCCTTTATTTTCGGCAGCCTTGCCACGCGTGACGAAGTTTCCCGCAATACCTTGGCACAATTATTGGAGCAAGCCAAATTCAAGATTTTCGATGTCAACCTGCGCAAGCCGCATTACGATACTGACCGTTTGTTGGCAACCATGAAAAAAGTAGATATGGTGAAATTGAATGACGATGAATTGTACGAACTAGCTGAAGTATATGGTTCGCCTTATCATTCGATTGAACAAAACATCGCCTACATCGCCAAGCTTACCGGCGTGGAAACCTTGGTGGTGACGTTGGGCAGCCACGGTGCGGCTTTGTATCGCGACGGCCAGCTTTACCGCCACAGCGGTTTCCGCGTCAAAGTAGCGGATACCGTCGGCTCGGGCGATAGCTTTTTGGCCGGTCTGACGTATAAACTTCTGAATAACGCCGACCCGCAAGAAGCCATAACTTTTGCTTGTGCATTAGGTGCTTTAGTCGCTTCGCGTCATGGTGCGACACCTGAAATTTCTTTGCAGGAAATCGAAACTTTTATGAATCCGGCTTAATTCTTCCGTCATGCATAAAAGGCCGTCTGAAAAATATTCTTAACTTGTCCAAGTATTGGGGGGCAGTTCATATTGTTCAGACGGCCTTTGCCTCTTCATTCAATCCAAATCAAGAAACCTTTGCAACATCCCCATTTGGGCACATTTTTTCGTTGTGCGCTGCTGGAAAGCTTGCCTATCTTTATAGGTTTTTGCTTTCTTTGCTGCTACGACTTTGAACTGCACTTCAATCTAGGGTTTTGCAAAGGTCTCGGTTTTTCTTTTATTTGTATTTGGTTTTGTTCGATTGAATCACCAATACGTCACGAACGAATCCAAATCGGTATTTTTCGCGCCGCCGGTTTCCTCATCGGGCGTACCGACCATAATCAGACCGATGATTTTGTCTTTTTCGCCGCATTCAAAGGCTTTTCGCAACAGCGGGCTGTTGGCCCACAAACCAGTAATCCAGACATTATCGAAACCTTGGGCAGTGGCAGCCAATTGCAAGCCGTAGGCCGAACAGGCTGCGCTGAGCAATTGTTCCCATTCAGGTTTTGGTTTCGGTACGTTTTGATTCGGTGCAAAGGTCACCCCAATGACCATTGGCGCCATATGCCCGACTTTTTCTGCTTTTTGCATTGACTCTTCGCCGAAGTTCAATTCGGTAACGGTTTGGCGCAAGAGTTCACGAAAACGGAATAAACCGGCTTCGCTTTGAATCACGGTAAATTTAAACGGACGCATATTGCCATGATCCGGCACTTGGGTCGCAGCTTGCAACATGATTTCCAATTGCTTGGCATTGGGGGCGGGAGCGACCAATTTTTTAGACGAGCGTCGGGTGGTTAATAATTCGAGGGCGTTCATGAGAAATTCCTGTGATTTGATGTGTGATGGTTCTTTATAGCACAAAATATTTTTTCAAGCGAATGGACGAATCATAAAAGAAGGCCGTCTGAAAATGTTCAGACAGCCTATGACTTTGGGTTTAATCAACCATAGCGGCGTTGGAAATCCTGCATAAATTCGACCAAGGCTTCAACACCGGCCAGCGGCATAGCGTTGTAAATGCTGGCGCGCATACCGCCGACGGTTTTGTAGCCTTTGAGCAAACGCAGGCCGCGCAGATCGGCTTCTTGCACGAACAATTTATCCAGCTTGGCGCTGTCGGTTTTGAACACCACATTCATTTTAGAGCGGGCGCTGACGGCAATCGGATTGATATAAAAGCCGCCGCTGCCGTCGATGGCATCATAAAGCGTTTTGGCTTTGAGATTGTTCACCGCTTCGATGGCCTGCACGCCGCCTTGCGTTTGCAACCAACGGAACACCAAGCCCGACATATAAATCGGGTAGGTTGACGGTGTGTTGTACATGCCGTCTTTTTCGATGTGGGTACGGTAGTTGAACACGCTCGGAATGTTTTTCGGGCAGCGGTCCAGCAAATCATCGCGGATAATCACCACCGTCACACCGGCCGGGCCGATGTTTTTCTGTGCACCGGCATAAATCAAACCATAGTCAGCCACATTGAATTCGCGCGATAAAATCTCGCTCGACATATCGCATACCAAAGGCGGCATGCTGTCTGAAAGTTTGGGGACATCTTGATATTGCAAGCCGTTGACGGTTTCATTGATGGCGAAATGCACGAAAGCCGAATCTTTGGAAATGTTCCAATCTTCCACGGCAGGCAGGTCTTTGTAATCAAACAATTCACCGCCGTGTGCAGCGATATTGACCTTAGCGTTGCCTAACAGCGGCATTTGCTCGGCGGCCAAGCGGCTCCAGTTGCCGGTGATGACAGCATCGATGCTCTTGAAACCATGCGCCAGATTCATCGCCGTCATGTTAAATTGCGTGGTGGCGCCGCCTTGTAAAAAAAGCACTTTATAATTATTGGGAATGTTCAATAGTTGGCGCAAATCTTGTTCGGCGTGATGCAGAATCGACATAAACATATCGGAGCGGTGGCTCATGGCCATCACGGGAAAGCCGGTGCCGTTGTAATCCAGCATTTCATGCTGGGCGGTACGCAAAACGGCTTCAGGCAAAACGGCAGGACCGGCGGAGAAATTGTAAATCGGTTGGGTAGACATGACGTGTTGTTCGCAATAGGGAATGATGGAGCTTTTGATTTTAGGGTTTGCCATCAGGTTTAGCAAGTATTTAAACGGACATTGAGGCCGTCTGAAAAGTTATTATTGATTTTAAAATATTGTTTATACTATATTTTATTAATATTTTGTGCGATTGTCGGAGAATGCAATAAGATTATTTTGTTGACAATCAATGCATATGAAAAGGTTTGGCGAAATGCAAGAATACGACTATGCCGTCTGAAAAAAGGTAAGCGAAATCAATGCTTTTCTTTTGCTTTTAAATGCGTTATAATACGGCAATTTTTCAAATTTATAGAAAAATGGCCGCCGGGCCATTTTTTGTTTTTATACTGTGGAGTCGCATGGATATTCAAAATATTCTTGATAAAACCCTGCCCGGTTTGGGCTATGAGCTGGTGGATTTCGAGCTGGCCGCGCAAGGCGATTTGCGCGTGTTTATTGATAAGCCGCAAGGCATTACCGTGGAAGATTGCGCTACGGTGAGCAACCATCTGAGCCGCGTTTTCATGGTGGAAGACGTGGATTACAAGCGTTTGGAAATTTCCAGCCCGGGCTTGGATCGTCCGCTGAAAAAAGCTGCCGATTTTGTCCGCTTTGCCGGCGAAAATGCCAAAATCAAAACCCGTCTGCCGATTGACGGCCAGAAAAACTTTATCGGCCGCATCGAAAAATGTGAAAAAGATGTGGTGACCGTTGCTTTCGACGGCAAAACCGCTGAGATCGAAATCAGCAATATCGACAAAGCCCGTCTGCGTCCTGAATTCAAATTTTAAACATATACATAACGGAGATTCTAAAGATGAGTCGTGAGATGTTACAACTTGCCGAAGCTTTGGCAAGCGAGAAAAACGTAGAAGCAGAAGTGGTGTTTCAGGCTTTGGAGTTTGCGCTGTCAACCGCTGCCAAAAAGAAAGCCAACCGCGAACACATGGATGTGTGTGTTGAAATCGACCGAGATACCGGCGAATACCGCACTTTCCGTCGTTGGTTGATTGTGGCCGACGAAGATTACACTTATCCGGATGTGGAAAAAACCATTGAAGAAATTCAAGAAGAAATTCCGGGTACCGATATTCAAATCGGTCAATATTACGAAGAGCAGCTGGAAAACGAAGGTTTCGGCCGTCAAGCTGCGCAAACTGCCAAACAAATTATTCTGCAACGCATCCGCGATGCCGAACGCGAGCAAATCCTGAATGGATTCTTGCAACAAAAAGAAGACATCATTATGGGTACGGTAAAACGTGTCGAGCGTCACGGCATCATCGTGGAGGTGATTTCGGGCAAACTGGATGCGTTGATTCCGCGCGACCAAATGATTCCGCGTGAAAACTTCCGCAGCGGCGACCGCATTCGTGCCTTATTTGTGCGTGTGGAAGAAATCGGCAATACCAGCCGTAAGCAGGTGGTGCTGAGCCGTACTTCGGGCGAATTCTTGGTCAAACTCTACGAGCAGGAAGTGCCTGAAATTGCCGATGGCCTGTTGGAAATCCGCGAAGTGGCGCGCGATCCGGGGCAACGTGCGAAAGTAGCGGTAAAAGCCAACGATCAACGCATTGACCCGCAAGGCACCTGTATCGGTGTACGCGGTTCGCGTGTGAATGCGGTGAGCAATGAGTTGTCGGGCGAACGCATCGATGTGGTGTTGTGGTCGTCTGAAACTGCACAATTTGTGATTAATGCATTGTCGCCTGCCGAAGTCAGCCGTATTTTGATTGACGAAGATAAACACGCTGTTGATGTGATTGTGGCGGAAGACCAATTGGCCTTGGCTATCGGCCGTGGCGGCCAAAACGTGCGTTTGGCCTCGGATTTGACCGGCTGGCAGCTGAATATTATGACTGTTAAAGAAGCAGACGAGCGCAATGAAGCAGAAGATGCCGCCATTCGCGAACTGTTTATCGGCCACATGAACATCGATGCTGAAACGGCGGATGTCTTGGTACAAGAAGGTTTCCAAACTTTGGAGGAAGTAGCTTATGTGCCTGCGGCCGAGTTGTTGGAAATCGAAGGTTTTGACGAAGAAATCGTTGAAGCTCTGCGCAACCGCGCCCGCGACGCGATTTTGACCTTAGCCATTGCCTCTGAAGAGAAATTGGCCGATGTGTCGGAAGAGATGCGAAATCTGGAAGGTTTGGATTCGGATATGCTGCGCGATCTGGCACAAGCGAGTATCGCCACGCGTGATGATTTGGCCGAATTGTCTGTGGATGAATTGATTGAAATTACCGGTGTAACCGAAGACGAAGCCAAAACCGTGATTATGGCTGCGCGCGAACATTGGTTCACTGAAGAAAGTAACTGAGGGGGTAATAGATGAGTAACACAACCGTAGAACAATTTGCCACCGAAATGAATAAATCCGTCGATGTCTTGCTGAAACAATTGCAAAGCGCCGGCGTGAATAAAAGCAGCGGCAGCGACTCTTTGACTTTGGAAGACAAGCAGCTTTTGGCTCAATATCTGAAAAAGCAAAACGGCAGCGACAATACCACCATCAGCATTTCCCGCACCAAAAAAGAAGTTAGCACGCTGGGCAGCGTTAAGGTAGAAACACGGCGCCGCAGCCGTGTCGTGAGCATTCCTTCTGCCGACGAAATTGCCGCTGAAGCCAAAGCCAAGGCGGAAGCGAAAAAAGCAGCCGAAGCGGAAGAAGCGCGCAAAGTACAAGCTGAAAAAGAAGCAGCTGAAAAGGCCGCTGCCGAGCGCGCTAAAGCCGAAGCGGAAACAGCCCGCTTGAAAGCAGCGCAACAAATCAAAACAGAAGAGAAAAAAGCTGTTGAACCTGAAGTGAAGCCGTCCGAAGAAAAGGCTGAAGAAGCCAAACCGGCTGCTAAACCAAAACAAGACAAACCGCAAAACAAAGGGAAAGAAGCACCGAAAAAAGCCGCGCCTGCACCTGAAGCACCTAAACCTGTGGTGAGTGCTGCGGAACAAGCTGCGCGTGATGAAGAAGCAGAACGTGCCGCCAAGCTGAGAGCTGCCCAAGAAGCCTTGTTGCGTGAAAAACAAGAGCGCCAAGCGCGTCGTGAAGCTGTGAAGCAACAGGCTGCTCAAGAGGCGAAAGAAGCTAAGGCAGCTAAAGAAAACAAAGCGGGCGAAGTACGTAGTGCGAAGCCTTCCAAACCGGCCAAGCCTGCTGATAAAGCAGCTGATGGTGATAAAGGCGCGAATCCGGCCCGTGCGAAAAAAGACGATCGCCGCAACCGTGATGATGCGGATGCCCGTCCGCGCGGCGGCAAGAATGCCAAAGGCGGCCGCAATCAAAACAGCAGCCAAGATGAGCGCGTTCGTGGCGGCAAAAAAGGCAAGAAGCAATTGAAGCTGGAACCAAATCAACACGCTTTCCAAGCACCGACCGAGCCGGTAGTGCATGAAGTGTTGATTCCGGAAACCATTACTGTGGCCGATTTGGCACACAAAATGGCGGTGAAAGGCGTGGAAGTGGTGAAAGCCCTGATGAAAATGGGCATGATGGTCACCATCAACCAATCCATCGACCAAGATACCGCATTGATTGTGGTGGAAGAACTAGGCCACATCGGTAAACCTGCGGCGGCTGATGATCCGGAAGCATTTTTGGATGAAAACGCCGAAGTCGTCGAAGCGGAATTGTTGCCACGTCCGCCGGTGGTAACCGTGATGGGTCACGTTGACCACGGTAAAACCTCCTTGCTCGACTACATCCGTCGTGCCAAAGTGGTTCAAGGCGAGGCTGGCGGTATTACCCAGCACATTGGTGCCTACCATGTGGAAACCCCGCGCGGTGTGATTACCTTCTTGGATACACCGGGTCACGAAGCGTTTACCGCCATGCGTGCCCGCGGTGCCAAAGCGACCGATATTGTGATTCTGGTGGTGGCAGCCGATGATGGCGTGATGCCGCAAACCATCGAAGCGATTGCCCACGCGAAGGCAGCAGGTGTACCGATGGTGGTTGCCGTCAATAAAATCGATAAAGAAGCAGCCAACCCTGAGCGTATCCGCCAAGAATTGACCGCACATGAAGTGGTACCGGACGAATGGGGCGGCGATGTGCAGTTCATTGATGTTTCGGCCAAAAAAGGTCTGAACATTGATGCCTTGCTCGAAGCTGTGTTGCTGGAAGCTGAGGTATTGGAATTGACCGCACCGGTAGAAGCGCCGGCCAAAGGTATCATCGTTGAAGCCCGTTTGGACAAAGGCCGCGGTGCCGTAGCTACCCTGTTGGTGCAAAGCGGTACGCTGCGTAAAGGCGATATGCTGTTGGCCGGTACGGCCTTTGGTAAAATCCGTGCCATGAGCGATGAAAATGGTAAGTCGATTAGCGAAGCTGGTCCTTCTATTCCGGTGGAAATTTTGGGCTTGTCTGATGTGCCGAATGCGGGTGAAGATGCCATGGTGTTGGCCGACGAGAAAAAAGCGCGCGAAATTGCTTTGTTCCGTCAAGGTAAATACCGTGATGTCCGTTTGGCCAAACAACAAGCGGCGAAGCTGGAAAACATGTTTAACAACATAGGCGAAAGCCAAGCCCAATCTTTGTCGGTTATCGTCAAAGCCGATGTACAAGGTTCTTACGAAGCTTTGTCAGGCAGTCTGAAAAAACTGTCGACCGACGAAGTCAAAGTCAATGTATTGCACAGCGGTGTCGGCGGTATTACCGAGAGTGACGTCAACTTGGCCATCGCTTCCGGCGCAGTGATTATCGGCTTTAACGTGCGCGCTGATGCATCTGCACGCAAACTGGCTGAAACCGAGAGCGTAGAAATCCGCTACTACAATATCATCTACGACGCGATTGACGATGTGAAAGCAGCCATGAGCGGTATGTTGGCACCTGAAGAAAAAGAACAGGTAACCGGTACCGTGGAAATCCGTCAAGTCATCAGCGTATCCAAAGTCGGCAATATTGCAGGCTGTATGGTGACCGATGGTGTGGTAAAACGCGATTCGCACATCCGTCTGATCCGTAACAACGTGGTGATTCATACCGGCGAACTGGCTTCGTTGAAACGCTATAAAGACGATGTCAAAGAAGTGCGCATGGGCTTTGAGTGTGGTTTGATACTCAAAGGCTATAATGAAATCATGGAAGGCGACCAGCTCGAATGCTTCGATATCGTCGAAGTGGCGCGTTCGCTGTAAATATTATTGGCTGGTCTTAATAGGCCATCTGAAAAACTGCACCTTTCCAATTGGAAAGGTGCAGCAGTTTTTTTATATGTGAATGTTGCTTTTTTAAATATGTTTGATGTGGTGTATTTAATTGATGTTATGTTCTTTTCTTAGGATAATTCCTTTGATTTTAAATGATTTTTTAATTTTTGAGATTTAGTCAATAATTTTTAAAGAAATTAATTGATATTTAAATTCAGGTAAGTTGGCTGAGAAAACATGGCAGTAGTTGTTTGCTTATTTTACTCATATTATAATAATATAAATAAAAATTATTTCTATTTATTTTTTTATAGAAGGAAGAAGCAATGACTACTATCGTCTTAACTGATTTAATCAAGGGTAAGCAGGCTCATATTGATTCCATTGGCAGTAATCCGGAATTTGGCGCATGGGATGCTATTGTCAGTCGAAGGTTGGCGGATTTGGGTTTTTCCCCGGGAATGCCGTTGCTGGTTATTGCTACCGGATTGATGGGAAAAGGGCCGTATGCGGTGCGTTTGGGCAACCAGTCCCAATTTTCATTGCGAAGTGGTGAGGCGAAGAAAATTTTGTGCCGCATTGCGGATGGGTAGAAGTTCTGAGATAAAACACTTAATGAAATGAATAAGTTAGAAAATTTTAATAATAAATACAGGTTTTAATTTTCATTTCAGACAGCCTCGTATGCCGTTGGGAGATATCATGAATTCTATACGTTATTATGCACTGGTCGGTGCA
Source organism: Neisseria weixii (assembly GCF_042658245.1). NCBI lineage: Bacteria > Pseudomonadati > Pseudomonadota > Betaproteobacteria > Neisseriales > Neisseriaceae > Neisseria > Neisseria weixii. Next base: position 16,569 of record NZ_JBHSPY010000032.1, on the reverse strand, counting down.
CCTAATTGTGGTAAAACAGTATTATTTAATGGTTTGACAGGAGCGAATGCCAAAGTTGCCAACTATCCGGGAGTAACGGTGGATCGGCGTGAAGGTGCGTTTATTCATCATCCTCACAATCGTGTCATTGATTTACCCGGTACTTATAGTTTGCGTACCACCAGCCTTGATGAGGCGGTTGCGCGTGATGTGGTTGTCGGAAAGCTAGGGCAGCGTCCGAATGCGGTGATTGCTGTTGCTGATGCCACGAATCTACGCATGACATTACGCATGATTTTGGAACTTAAGACCTTAGGGCTGCCGATGGTAGTTTCCCTGAATATGAGTGATGTGGCCAAATCACGCGGTTTGCAAATTGATGCGGAGAAGCTGAGCCAGCTGTTGGGTGTCAAGGTGTTGGAAACGGCTGCCATTCGTTCTGAGTCTATCGAAGCGGTTTATCAGGCCGCGCTTGAATTGTCGGAAGAGACGCCGATTTTGCCGCGAAGTGAAGATGTGTTGGCAAAACTAGAGAAACTCGACAGTAATCAGCTTTATGAAGAAGTTGAAGATATTTTGAAACAGGTTGTCCGCACTCAGATGGTGTTGCCTGAATGGCATCGGCGTTTGGACGGTTTGTTTCTTCACCCTGTTTGGGGTATTCTGATTTTGCTGGCGATTTTATTGTTGGTATTTCAGGCCGTGTATTCTTGGTCGGAGCCGATTATGGATGCCATTGAAGGCCTGTTTGCTGCCTTGGGCGAGTGGGTGGCGGCAGTTATGCCGGCAGGTCTGTTGCAGGATTTATTAATCAACGGGGTGATTGCGGGCTTGGGTAGCGTGCTGGTTTTTCTGCCGCAGATTACGATTTTATTTGCATTTATTTTGCTCTTGGAAGATTCGGGCTATCTGCCGCGTGCTGCGTTTTTGCTCGACAATGTGTTGGCAAAAAGCGGTTTGTCGGGGCGCGCGTTTATTCCTTTGCTGTCGAGCTTTGCCTGTGCCGTGCCTGCCGTGATGTCGGCGCGTACCATTCCCAATCCGCGTGAACGTTTAGTTACCATTACGATTGCCCCGATGTTGACTTGTTCTGCCCGATTGCCGGTTTATGCTTTGATTATTGCAGCCGTTATCCCTGAAAAAACAGTGTGGGGCATATTCAATTTGCAGGGTTTGACATTGTTTGGCCTGTATCTTGCCGGTATTTTGTCGGCAGCTTTGACGGCGTGGGTAATGAAACGTTTTGCTGCGAGGCAGGGCAAAATACGCGCTTTTCCGTTGCTTATGGAATTGCCTACCTTCCGTATGCCGAATTTTAAGCACATTATGATGACTTTGTGGGATAGGGTTCAGGCATTTTTAAAACGAGCCGGTACGATTATCTTTGCTTTATCGGTGGTGCTGTGGGCCTTGGTTAGCTTTCCATCCATGCCGGGAGATACAACAGGCGCCGCGATTGATTATAGTTATGCCGGTACATTGGGGCGCTGGATTCAACCTATTTTTGAACCGCTGGGATTTACTTGGCAAATGTGTATTGCCATGATCCCGGGTGTGGCTGCGCGTGAAGTGGTGGTGGCGGCATTGGGAACGGTATATGCGGTTAGTGCCAGCTCAGAAGACGCGGTTCAGACGGCCTTGATTCCTATTGTGCATGATCAGTGGGGCTTGCCGACTGCATTTGCTTTCTTGGCGTGGTATGTTTATGCACCGATGTGTATGGCAACCTTGGCAGTGATTAAGCGTGAAACCAAATCTATGCGCGATACTTTATTGATTACTGCCTATTTGTTTGCATTGGCATACTTTTTTGCCTTTGTGGTTTATCAGGTCAGCTTGAGGATAATGTGATGATACAAAATATTTTGGTTGGCATAATTGTATTAGGCTGCGTTGTGTATGTATTGAAACATTTCTTCTTTAAACCTAAAGCACAATCTTCAGGTTGTGGCTGCGGTTGCGAAGGTTGCAGCGGAAAAAGCAATGGCTGTCATCATTAAAACCGATATATCCTGATTGTAGTGTCAGAGTATGGAGCTTTATGTTAGGCCGTTTGAAAAATCGATTATCGGTTTTCAGACGGCCTTAATGTTGGCAGAAAACTTAGGATAATATTTGGGCGGTATTGGAACTTTTAGATTTTGATTTGCTGAATATATTTTGTATTTGTTTTTATTAAACTATTTTGTTGGTTGGTGAGGCTAAAACAAGCACTATACGGTCTGGTTTTATTCAGTTTTCAGACGGTCTATAGGCTGCATTCCATTTCACAATTAACTTAATTTATGCAGGCTTAACCATGGAAACGAATCAACAATTACTTGCTGCTCAAAACTTGATCCAACATTTCGAAGGCACGGCTGCCGATGATGCTTATTATGTGAAACCAACCCAAGATACCATTAAAGAACAGGCCAATGGCGGTTATGATACGGTGTACAGCGATGTCAGCTATGTGTTGCCGACCCATGTCGAAGCGCTGGTGTTAAACGGCAGCGCCAATATTTACGGCTCAGGCAACAACAGCGGCAATATGTTGGCAGGCAATGAAGGCAAAAACCGCTTGAACGGCGGTCGTGGTAATGATGAAATATTCGGTAATCACGGCAACGATGTGCTCAACGGCGGTGAAGGCCACGACAAACTTTATGGCGGTACCGGTAATGATGTTTTGAACGGCCAAACCAGTAATGATGAGCTATACGGCGGCTTGGGTAGCGATACTTATCTTTTCCAAGCCAATAGCGGTAAGGATTTTTTATCTGACCGCGAAGGCAATAATACCGTACGTTTTGCTGCCGGTGTCAGTCCTGAGGGCATTCGTATTGAATCGCGTTTAGACAGCGGCGGCAACACCGGCTGGATACTCCATTTTGACGAGCAAAATGCTTTGATTATCGCCAATCAATACACAGCTTCAAGCAACAAACCTGCCGTAGCTGATTTTGTGTTCAATTCCAAAACTTACTCACATACTGAATTGGCTGCTTTGCATGGTGTGGCACTGCCTAGCGCTCATGTGGCGGAAAAAGGCCAAACCATTGAAGGCACACAGCAAAACGATGTGTTAACCGGCACGGCAGGTCACGACAAAATCTACGGCTTGGCCGGCGATGATACACTTTATGGCCTAGACGGCGATGATTTGCTGGATGGCGGCAGCGGCATTGATGTGATGCATGGCGGTTTGGGTAACGATACTTATGTGGTCGAAGGTGTGAAAGACCAAGTCATTGAATCAGAAGGCGAAGGTATTGATACGATTCAAGCTTCGGTAAGCTATACCCTCAGCCGTAATGTCGAAAACCTGATGCTCATCGGCTCGGCCAATATTTTCGGCGCAGGCAACAGCAGCGATAATGTTTTGGTGGGCAACATCAGCAGCTACACCGCCGATGAAATGGCGCGTTTGTATGATTTGCCATACGGTGTGGTTACGCAGTCTGAAGGTCCGAATGGCGAAGTGGTCTATACCGGCAGCAACCGGGACGACATTATTGAATTCAGCGAAGTTGATTTCAATAGCGACCAAGTCATTATCAACACTTTTGTCGGTAGCGACAGCATTCGTGTCGGCACGTTTGCCGGTTCGCACATCAATTACACCATTGACAGTGGCGAGGGCGATGACAAGATTGAGTTCTTGAGCGGCAATGTCACCATCAATGCCGCAGATGGCTACGGCCGCATCGAAACGGGCGAAGGCTATGATGTGATTACCGGCGGTAAGGGCAATGATGAGATTTTCGATTTATACGGCGAAACCCTGGTGAATTTCGGACGGGGCGACGGTAAAGACAGCCTTAATCTTGACTTGAATTCTGAGAACGAAATGTTGCATTTCACCGGTGGTTTAACCTTGTCGGACTTAACGCTGACCACTACCACGCAAGGTGTGTCGACATCTTGGATAGTCGGCATCAAGGGCAGCAATGATTCGGTCACCATTGCGCAATACGAAGACGGTATATTGAATGTCAACGATCAACCCGGTACCGGCGTTGACCGCTTTACTTTTGAAAACGGTCAGAGTTACAGCGCTGCCGAATTCAGCGCCGCATTATGCCAGCTTGAGCAAAACAATACTGCTGTGATCTGATGATTATTGATAGGTAACAAAAATAAAAGGCCGTCTGAAAACCATTGGGTTTCAGACGGCCTTTTTTGTGCTTTATTAATTAATCGTTGATTTATATTGGTTTTGTGATGGTCAAAAGATTAAAGAATTTTTAGTTTTCAATTAACATCGTCACATCTTTGTCACATTCCCTTGCTAAACTGCCTGCGGTCATTGAGCAACAGGCTGTCTGAATTGAGCGGGCATTTTGTCGGGCAAATATATTCAGCAGGCCGTCTGAAACATATCTGAATAGGGAATATCATGGGCAAACCATTTGTCGGCACCATCAAAAAATCACACGCCGAAGACATCGACAACAGCAGCAATAATCCGGCGTTTTCTCAAATTATGGACGCACGCCTGTCACGCCGCCGCGTGTTGCAGAGCTTCGGCGCATTGGGCGTGACCAGCATGCTGCCGTTGAGCCTGATGAGCAAGGAAGCGCAAGCCGCAACCGAAGCAACACGTTTCCAACCGGTGCCGCGCTTTGCCCGAGCCACCGCCTTAGGCTTTAAAAGCGTACCGTTTTCCACCAAAGACAAGGTGATTGTACCGGAAGGCTACACCGCGCAAGTTTTGTACCGTTGGGGCGACAGCACCGGTATTGCCGGTAATATGCCGGCGTTTAAAATTAATGCAGGCAACAGCGCGGCCGATCAGGCAGTACAAGCCGGTATGCACCACGACGGCACCGCCAACTGGTCGCTGGAAAAAGCACGCAAAGGTCAAAACGTGATGGGCATTTCGGTGGTAGAAGTGCGCCGCGATCCCAATGGTTGGCAAGTGGTGCGTCCGTCACTGTTTGCCCGCCGCATTACCGCCAACACCCCGATGAGTGTGACCGGTCCGGCGCGCGGCCACAGCCTGATGCGCACCGAAGCCGACAGCCAAGGTGCGCTGGTGTTGGGGATCATGCAAAACTGTGCCAACGGCCGTACGCCGTGGGGCACTTACTTAACCTGTGAAGAAAACTGGAGCGATATTTTTACCAACAACAGCGGTGAAATCACGCCTTTGGAAAAACGCTACGGCATCGGTAAGGAAGAAAACGATTATCTCTGTGGAGCAAAGTGGACGAGTGTTTCGACAGTAGCAAAAATCCGAATGAGCCCAACCGCTTCGGCTGGATTGTCGAAATCGACCCGTTCAATCCAAAATCTACTCCGCGCAAACATACCGGTTTGGGCCGCTTCAAACATGAAGGCGCCGAGATGACCGTAACCCCGAGCGGCCGCCTGGCAGTATATATGGGTGACGACCAACGCTTTGAATATATTTATAAATTTGTCTCAAAAAAACGTTATCAACCGGGTGAGCAACACCGCGCTGCCAATATGCATTTGTTGGAAGAAGGCACGCTGTATGTGGCACGCTTCAATGAAGACGGCACCGGCGAATGGTTGCCGTTGGTACATGGCCAAAACGGTTTGACCGCAGAAAACGGTTTTGCCGACCAAGGTGAGTTGTTGGTGAAAACCCGTTTGGCGGCAGATAAAGTCGGCGCCACCAAAATGGACCGTCCGGAATGGATTTCTGCCGACCCGTTTAAATCCGGCAGCCTGTATTGCACGTTGACCAACAACAGCGACCGCGGCAAAGAAGGCAAGCCGGGGGCGGATGCGGCCAATCCGCGCAATAACAACCTGTTCGGCCACATCATCCACTGGCAGGAAGCCGACGGCGACGGCACGCAAACCGAATTCAAATGGGATATTTTGGTGATGGCGGGCAAGCCGGATGCCGAAAAAGAGCAGCATCGCGGCAACATCAGCGCGACGCCTTCGGCAGTCCTGACGGCTTGGCATTCGACCATCGCGGTGTGTTGTGGATTCAAACCGACGTATCGACTTCTACGTTGAACATGAAAGAATACGCCGGTATGGGCAACAACCAAATGGTGGCCACCATTCCGGGTACCAATGAATACCGCCGTTTCCTGACTGCCCCGAACGGTTCGGAAGTGACCGGTATTGCGTTCACGCCGGACAATAAAACCCTGTTTATCAACATCCAGCACCGGGCGAACCAGCCAAAGGTGCGTCTGATCCGACCAATCCGAAAGCGGTATCATCATGGCCGGAAGGCATTCGTGGCGGCCGTCCGCGTTCGGCGACAGTGGTGATTACCAAGAATGATGGTGGTTTTATCGGTAGTTAAAGAAAAACATTTCCCCCCGTTTGATGACAACACAAAGGCCGTCTGAAAATATTTTCAGACGGCCTCTCATATTGAAGATGAATTACTCAATCACTTCTTCGATAATCGTGTTGTAAGAAGAAGGTTCGTAAACCGGCATCGGCGGCGGCAACAGTGCATCCAGGCTGAGGCTGGAGGCTTGCAGGGTCGGGTAGCCGCTGAAGGTCACCGAATAGCCGCCGTTTCCGGTGCTGCGCACTTTGGCATGCGCTCCCAGCGGGAAGGTGGCTTTATTGGTGATGTGGCCGAACGGGAAACCGCTCAACACCGGCACACGCGTGACGCGGTTGATTTGGTTGATGACCGCCGACAAATCATAGCTTGAGTCGTACACATCGCGGATGGTGCCCATGCGGAAATCGCCGAAGATAATCGCGCGTTGCTTTTGCAACACGCCGGAAAGATACAGCGTATTGAGCATGCGCTCAATGCGGTAAGGCTGTTCGCCTACGTCTTCGATAAACAGGATGCCGCCGTTAATGTCTGGCATGTAAGGCGTGCCGGCCAACGAAGCCAATACGCTCAAGTTGCCGCCCCAGAGCGTGCCTTCCACGTTCACATCGCTGCGCTGGATGGCGGCGACATCGATGGTGTTGGTGGTATGGGTGGTGCCGCGGATAAACGAATCCATGGTGTACACGCTCGGGTTGGGTTTGCCGAATTCGCTATACACCATCGGGCCTGCGAAACTCATCATATTGCCTTTGGCCAACAAAGCCAATTGTACGGCGCACACGTCGCTGAAACCGAAAAACAAGGTGCCGCGCTCACGCATACACGCGCCCAACGAAGCAAAATCAATGCTTGGCAACAAACGTGCCGCACCATAACCGCCGCGCAAGCCCATCAATACTTTAGGTGTTTTCACACGGCCGCCGGCGACTTCTTGGAAATCGTTGATGCGCTCGGCATCCGTTCCGGCGAAACGCTGATAACGGCGCGAACCGGCCTGCTGGTTGGTTACGGTAAAACCGGCGTTATAAAGACGGGTCAGGCCGACATTGACGCGGTCGTAAGATTCGGCAAAGCCGGAAGGAGCGACGACACGCAAAATATTGTCGCCGGAGCGGGCAGGTTGAGGACGGCGGGGTTGCACAGTTTGGCTTCTTGGCGGGGTACGGTTAACAGTAGGTTTCTGGGTAGAGCTGGTGCCACAGGCTTGCAGCAATCCTGCGCCGGCCACTGCGGCCGAAGCGCGCAAAAAATGGCGGCGGGAAGGTTTCCAAGACATAAAACATCCTTTTTGATGCGGCGGAAAACCGCCTGTATGTTATTTAACTCAGGCCGGAACCTTTGCAATCTCTCCATCTTTGGCACATTTCTGCGTTATGCGCTGCTTGAAAGCTTGCTATCTTCATGATATGTCTGCGCTTTCTGTGCGGCTATAACTTCGAACTGCACTCAAACCTAGGGTTTTGCAAAGGTTTCAGGCCGTCTGAAAGGCAGCCGAATAAATGGGGTTGATTGACTACTTCAGACGGCCTGCTAACACAAAAAGCCGTCTGAAACTTAAGCCAACAAGGCTTTGACTTGTTGCGGCCAATCTTGCGGCAGCATCATTTCGTGGCTGCGGACAGCCGCTGCCCAAATTGGTGCCGGAAAGTTGGCGTCGTTTTCAAAACGGGCAATCACATGCCAATGCAGGTGCGGTACAACATTGCCCAAGCTCGCCAAATTGATTTTGGCCGGCTGCAGCACTTGGCGCATGGCCGATTCCACTCGATAGACCATGTCCATGATTTCATCGCGTTGTGCTTGCGGTAAATCAGTCATTTCCGCGACATGTTGCTGCCAAATCACGCGGCAGAATGCAGGCGAACCGGCTTCGTTGTGCACGGCAATCACACGCAGGTTCGGCGTTTGCAGCAAAACATCTTCATTTTCCGCATGGCAAATCGGGCAACTCATGACAATCCTTATGACATCAATCGAATCGAAGCGTATTTTAAGGGAAAAGGCCGTCTGAATCATCTTTTCAGACGGCCTTTTGACATAACTTTAGAAAAATGTGGCAATTTGTCGGCCGGAAAACAAGTTGGCAGGAATATATAATGAATCTTTGATTGGCACAAACTACCTAAATTTCGCCGCACCGCGGTTGGCCAATTCATCAGCGCGTTCGTTTTCCGCATGTCCGGCGTGGCCTTTGACCCATGTCCAATGCACATCGTGTCGGCTGACCAATTCATCCAGCGTTTTCCACAAATCATCATTTTTGACCGGCTTTTTGGCGGCGGTTTTCCAGCCGTTTTTTTTCCAGCCGGCAATCCAGCTTTCCATGCCGTTTTTGACGTATTGCGAGTCGGTGCAGATTTGCACGGTGCAGCGGCGTTTCAAGCTTTTCAAACCTTCGATGACGGCGGTGAGTTCCATGCGGTTGTTGGTGGTTTCGGCTTCGCCGCCGAACAGCTCTTTTTCATGCCCGCCATACCGCATCAACACGCCCCAGCCGCCTGCGCCCGGATTGCCTTTGCAGGCGCCGTCGGTATATAGGTAAACGGTTTTATCCATAAAATTCCTCTTGATTCAACCGCCGAATCATAACACAGGCCGTCTGAAAAGATTGAATTTAAAATAAACAAGCATATAATATGAATGTTATTTAAAAAGGAAACCACATGAGCGCGTCACAAGCATTATTCCGCTATCAGCAATCGCCGGCCTAGACGGCCGACACCATTCCCGAAGCCTTATTGAATCAGCACAATACCCAAGAAGGCACATGGGGCAATTTGGTCATCAAAAAAGGCCGTCTGAAATTTTATGAATTGTCGGAAACCGGCGAAATTCTGGCCGAACACGAACTCACCCCCGAGAGTCAAGACTGGCTGATTGCGCCGCAGCAATGGCACAAAATCCAAGCGCAAACGGATGACACCGAAATCCAGCTCGAGTTCTACTGCCGAGCCGCCGATTATTTCCACAAAAAATACGGCATGAGCGCCACGCATTCCGCCGTACGCGCCGCCGGAAACATCGTGCCGCCGGGCAAAGCGCTGGATATGGGCTGCGGGCAAGGCCGCAATGCGCTGTATCTCGCGTTGCAAGGTTTTGACGTGACTGCCGTCGATAACAACCCAATGGCGGTGCAAAACGTGCAGGAGCTGGCCGCGCGCGAAGGGTTGAAAGTTGACGCGTTTGAATACGATTTGAATGCCGCCGATATTCAGGACGATTTCGATTACATTGTGGCGACCGTGGTGATGATGTTCCTCCAACCGCGTTTTATTCCGCAAGTAATTGCCAACATGAAAACGCGCACCAAAGCCGGTGGTTATAATTTGATTGTCTCGGCGATGGATACCGAAGATTTTCCATGCCCGATGCCGTTTCCGTTTAAATTCAGCGAAGGCGAATTGAGCGAATATTATCAGGATTGGGAATTGGTCGAATACAAAGAAGAATTGGGTGCCATGCATGCCAAAGACGAATTCGGCAATCCGATTCGGTTTAAATTTGTGACCATGTTGGCGAAGAAACCGGTATAAATCAATAGGCCGTCTGAAATGTTCAGACGGCCTTATGCTGATTAATATTTTATGGTTATGCCAATATTTCTTCGAATTTGCTAATCAATCGATTGATGACGGCTTCTTCGCTGAATTCGGCCAAACAATCTTGACGCAGCTTTTGCGGTAGGAAACGGTTGCGCTGTTCATACATTTGAATCAAGGCAGCGGCGAGGGCATCGATGTTTTCAGTCGGAATCAGAAAACCGTTTTCCGGCCGCACAATCGACTGTGGGCCGCCGCATTTTGTAGCAATCACCGGTAAGCCTTGTGACAGGGCTTCGATGTACACCACGCCGAAGGTTTCGGTGCGGCTGGCCAACACAAACGCATCGCTTTGACGCATTAAATTCAATACTTCATCGGTTTTCAGCGCACCTAAGAAGCTGACTGAATCGATGATGCCCAATTGTTTGGCAAGATTTTTCAGATTCTCGCCTTCAGGGCCGGCGCCGCCGATGTTGAGTTTTAAACCGGGATATTTCTGTAAGGCTTTGGCAAAGGCGGGCAACAGCAAATCATGGCCTTTTAAGTGGCGCAAATGGGAAACGCTGCAAAAGGTGAAACCGCCGCCTGATTTTTCTGGAAATTCAAACGGCTCGGTAAAATTTTTGCCCAAGATATTCGGCAGATACGACCAATGTGTGCCGGGGTATTTTTGATTGAGTAAGTCGGCGAAATCGCGGCTGACGGCGTAAAGGCCCGAAGCATGTTTGGCTGCTTCACGCATGGCCGGCCATTGGTCGTCACGAATCAGATCGCGGGCGTAGGTGCTGCTGTGTTCGGTGATGATGTAGGGAATGCCGTATTTTTTAAAGATTTTACAGGCCAAAATGCCGGCATAATTCACCACGTGCGCATGAATCAAATCGGGTTTGCCGTTTTCTTTGATGTAGGCTTCAAATGCTTTCATGCCTGCGCGTACCCACAACACGCGGTTTAAATCAATAAAAGGCGAGCGGGGGAACAGATACATGCCGTCATAAGCATAGATATCTATTTGGTTTTCCTGATATTTTCTAAGGCCGTAAGGGCCGCTAAGCAAGGTTTTCGGCTGCGCACGCAGGTGGCGGAACATCGGCGCAACGACACTGACTTTCTTGATTTTACTGCTTTTTTGCAAACCTTGAGCCTGAATTCCGAAAAAAATTCCATCAACATCTTGCTCGGATTTGGGATACCAAGAAGGGAGAACGACAACGTGCATGGGGATTCCTGAAAAGAGATGGGGAATGATTCAAGTCATTCAGACCTAAAGAATCGAAAATAATTCAATTTCAATAATGGATGTTTGATTGGAAGAATGTGCCGTCTGAAAGAAAATAGTTTCAGACGGCCTGAGACTTTGCAAACCCCCGGGTTTGAGTACAGTTCGAAGTTAGGGCAGCACAGAAAGCGCAGACATATCATCAAGACAGGTAAGCTTTCGAGCGCATCACGAAGAAATGTGCCCAAGATGGGGATTTTGCAAAGGTTCCGGCCTGAACATTAATCCTTATTCACCCGCCACAGTCATTTCGCTAATCAGTATCGAGCCGATTTTGTTGGACGAGCGGCGCAGGGCATCGTTGGCAACGCCGAGCACGTTTTGATACATATCTTGCAGCCGTCCGGCGATGGTGATTTCGTGTACCGGGTAGGCAATCACGCCGTTTTCGATCCAGAATCCGGCAGCCCCGCGCGAGTAGTCGCCGGTGATGGTGTTGACGCCTTGCCCCATAAGTTCGGTTACCAGCAAGCCTGTGCCCATTTCTTTGAGCAGGTCGGCTTGGGTGGCGTGGGTGTGGTTGAGATACAGGTTGTGTGCGCCGTCGGCGTTGCCGGTGGAGGTCATGCCGAGTTTGCGGGCGCTGTAGCTGCTCAAAAGATAGCCTTGTACCACGCCGTTTTCAATCAGGAAGCGAGGGCGGGTGGCGACGCCTTCGGAGTCGAAATAGGTACTGCCGAAGGCGCGCGGGATGTGCGGTTCTTCGCGTAGGTTGACGAAATCGGGCAGGATTTTTTTGCCCAAACTGCCGATTAGGAAGCTGCTTTGGCGGTAAAGCGCACCGCCGCTCAGTGCGCCGACCAAATGGCCGATTAAACCGCCGGCAACGGTGGTGTCAAACATCACCGGGTAGCTTCCGGTGGGTAAAATCCGGCTGTTGAGACGGCGCACGGTGCGTTCGGCAGCGATGCGGCCGATGTTTTCCGGTAAATCCATATCTTGATGAAGGCAGGACGCATCATACCAATAATCGCGCTGCATGCCTTGCTCGTCGGCGGCGACCACGCTGCAAGAAATGCTGTGGCGCGTACCCTGCTGGTGTGCCATAAAGCCGTGCGAATTACCGTAAACGTATTGATAATGGCTGGTTTGCACGCCCGCACCTTCGGAGTTTTCGATGCGCACGTCAAACGACAAGGCGGCTTGTTCGCATTGTTTGGCCAATTCTATGGCGGCTTCTGCGCTTAAATCCCACTCGTGATAGCGGTCGAGATCGCCGATTTCGGCGGGCATCAAATCTTTATCGGCCAAGCCTGCGCAATCGTCTTCGGCGGTGTATTTGGCGATGTCTATGGCGGCCTGTACGGTATCCTGCAAGGCATGGGGTGAGAAATCGGCGGTGCTGGCACGGCCTTTGCGTCGGCCGACGTAAACGGTAATATCCAGCGATTTATCCTGCTGGAATTCGATTTGCTCGATTTCGTTCAGGCGCACGCTCACGCCTTGGCCGATGGATTCGCTGAAGTCGGCTTCGGCAGCCGTGGCACCCAATTGCTGTGCCAGCGACAGGGTTTGGCCGCACAGTTGGATCAGTTCGTCTTGAGAGTGGTTAAACAGCATAAAGATTATCCGGAAAAAATTGCGCTTATTTTAACTGTTTTCAGACGGCCTCGGTAAAAATGTCGTCATTGGCAGAATATATTGAACCGACAGCGGCGTCATCTCATGGTAAAATCAGCGATTGAAAAATTTTACCGAATCGAATAACGAGATGATTGAAAACGAAGAAGAATGGGTGAGCAAAACCCAGATGAAAAAGCAGATGAGCCATCTGCAGGATTTGGGCATGGAGTTGACCAAGCTGTCGAACGAAACGCTGAAGAAAATCGGTTTGGACGAAGATTTATACGAAGCTGTGCAAGGCTATAAAAAAATCACGTCCAACAGCGCGCTTAAACGCCAAGCGCAATACATCGGCCGCCTGATGCGCGATACCGATCCCGAGCCGATTGAACGTTATCTGGCCAAGCTGCGCGGTGACAATGTGGCGCACAATGCCTTTTTGCAACGCGTTGAGCAAGCCCGTGAACGCCTGATTGCCGACGATGAGGCGTTCACCGCGTTTATGGCCGATTACCCGCAGGCCGATGCCGGTAAGCTGCGCACCTTAATCCGCAATACGCGCAAAGAGCAGGAGCAAAACAAACCGCCGAAAAGTTTCCGCGCGCTGTTTCAGGAAGTGAAGGCTGTGATGGAGGGTAAGACGGGCAGGTATGAAGGCGGCAGCGGTTTGGAAAGCATTGACGGATAAGTGCGGAATGTTTTGTTTCAGACGGCCTTCTCTTAAAGGCCGTCTGAAAAAGCGGTTTGTCCTAAACGAGGAGCGTTAATATGAAGCTGATGAAAACAATGGCTGTTGCAGTGTGCGCGGCGATGACTTTAAACGGTTGTACCATGTTTTTATGGGGGGAAAACGACCCGTTCAGTGAAACGACGACGACCCGCCAGGCGGCTCAAGACGAGATTCAGGCGTTCGGCGTCGTGCAACAGGCCAACAGCCAATTGGAAAAAGGCAGCTTGGTGATGATGGGGCGGAAAAACTGGTTTGTCGTCAACCCTAAAGATTCGGCCAAAATTCAGAGCATATTGAACGTAAAACTGGACAAGGCTTTCCAAATCGTCGACAGATACGCCCACAAACCGTTGGAAAGTTTTCCTGTTACCCTCAAGTCGGCAAAAAGCCATGAGTTCACGACCGATTTCTGCCTGCGTTACGATACGGCCAAAGCCGACGACATCGCCAAGCTGAAAGCCTTGTCGTTTGAAATGCGCAAGCCGTCGGAGAAAGGCAAAGACCAAACGCCGTATTATGTGCGCTGCGATACGGCGGCAGGGAAGTTTTACCAATCCCCGCCGAATTACCGCGCCGATTACCACTTTGGAACCCCGTTCCCCGTGTCGGTGAACTATACCGTTAAGCATAAATCCACCGATGCCGGAAAATTAATCAGCAATCTTTTCTGGACGCCGATAACGCTGGCCGGAGATGCTGTTTTGGCGGTGGTGGCCGTGGTTGTATCGCCGTTTTCCCTGATGAACCGGTAAAACTGTTTTTGAAGCGGAATGCGGTTATGTTGCCGTTCCGTAATATTTCAGACGGCCTCTTACATTATTAATGAGGCCGTCTGAAAATCTTTTGAATTCTATCTAAGAAAATCAGAAATGACCGTAAAAATCCAAATTCGCCCTGTCAACCAGTCGGTTTGCAATACTTTGATTAACGCAGGAGCCGACCCGCTGATTGCGCGCCTGTGCGCCGCGCGCGATGTACAGACGCCGCAGGAATTGGAAGACAGACTTAACGGATTGCTGCCGTATCAGTCGCTGGTACAATGCGAAGCGGCGGCGGCGCGTCTGGCGGATGCGGTGCAGAAACAGGAAAAAATCCTGATTGTGGCCGATTACGATGCTGACGGTGCGACGGCTTGCGCTGTCGGTATGAAAGGCTTGGGCGCAATGGGTGCGGTAGTGGATTTTCTCGTCCCCAACCGTTTCGAACACGGCTACGGCCTCACGCCCGAACTGGCGGAAATTGCGGCAGAAAAGGGCACAAACCTGCTGCTGACGGTGGACAACGGCATTGCCAGTTTGGCCGGTGTGGCGCGCGCACAGGAATTGGGCCTGGACGTTGTCGTTACCGACCACCACCTGCCGGCCGAGCAGGTGCCGGATTGCATTATTGTCAATCCCAACCAGCGCGGTTGCGGTTTCGAGAGCAAAAGCTTGGCCGGTGTGGGCGTGATTTTTTATGTGTTGATGGCTTTGCGTGCCGAATTGCGCCGCCGCCACTATTTTTCAGACGGCCTGCAAGAGCCTAATTTGGCGGAATTGTTGGATTTGGTGGCGTTGGGTACGGTGGCCGATGTGGTTTCGCTTGACCACAACAACCGCATTTTGGTGTCGCAAGGTTTGAAACGTATGCGGCAGGGCAAGATGCGGCCGGGTATCCGCGCATTGTTTGAAGTGGCGAGGCGTGATTGGCGTAAGGCGCAGCCGTTTGACATGGGTTTTGCACTGGGGCCGCGCATCAATGCAGCCGGCCGTTTGGACGATATGTCACTCGGCATTGCCTGTTTGCTGGCCGACAATGACGCACAGGCTCAAGAGCTGGCGGCGCAGTTGAACAACCTTAATATCGAGCGGCGCGAAATCGAGCAGTCCATGCTGCAAGATGCTTTGGATTCGTTCCCCGAAACCTTGCCAAGCCGGCAAACCACGCTGGTGGCTTACCGCGAAGACTATCATCAGGGCGTGGTCGGCATTGTCGCCAGCCGCTTGAAAGACCGTTTTTACCGACCGACCATTGTGTTTGCGCCGGCGGATAACGGTGAAGTGCGCGGCTCGGGCCGGTCCATTCCCAACCTGCACTTGCGCGATGCGCTGGATTTGGTCAGTAAACGCCATCCCGATTTGATTTTAAAATTCGGCGGCCACGCAATGGCAGCGGGTTTGAGCATTTTGGAACACAATATCCCCGCGTTTCAGACGGCCTTCGAACAAGCCGTGCGCGATATGGTGCGCGAAGACGATTTGTCGCAAACCTTCATCACCGACGGCAGCCTGCCTGCGGTCGAAATTACCTTGGAACAAGCACAAAACCTTGCCCGTCATGTGTGGGGGCAGGGTTTTGCGCCGCCGAGTTTTACCGATGAATTTCATGTCGTGCGCCAGCAATGGATGGGTGCGGAGGGCAAGCACAAAAAAGTGTGGCTGCAAAAAGACGGCTTTGAGTTTGAAGCAATGTTTTGGCGATGCTGCGAAGAAATCCCCGAATACATCCGCACCGTGTATCGCCCCGTAGCCAATGAATGGCGCAATCATGTGGAATTGCAGCTTTATATTGATTACTGGGAAGCGGCGTAAAGAATATGTAAGGTTTAGGCCGTCTGAAATATTGGGTTGGTTTCAGACAGCCTGAATGTTGTTTGGATTTTAACTTAAGTCGTACCATGAAATTTCTCATCTTTTTACTTGTTGCCACTTTAGGTAATGTGCTGTACCACACCGGACAAAAATCCCTGCATGATGTAGCAGCCAATCCGATGAGTGTGTTGTCGGTGTATTATGCCGCGGCGCTGGTGTTGTGTCTGCTGCTGTTGCCTTGGTTCGGCAAAGTGTCGTTTAACGATACCGCCACGCTGGCAGCGAATTGGCGCGTTTGGTTGGTATCCGGTGGTATTTTGCTGATTGAGTTGGGTTTTTTGTTGGCCTATCAATCTGGCGGCTCGGCGCAATGGTCGGGTGTGGCGGTGAACGGTATGGCGGCTTTGCTGTTGATTCCGTTGGCGATTTGGCTGTTTGGCGAGCAGTTTTCATGGCAGAAGATAGTGGGGATTGTGCTGACCTTGAGCGGGCTTTATTTTTTGGTGAGAAAATAGAACGCTGGATTCCATCATAAAAGGCCGTCTGAAACACGATGTTTCAGACGGCCTTTGTGATGCATATATTAGAAACGGCGTTTCAACTGACAAGCTTGCAGGATGTACACGGCCAATTCT
>NZ_JBHSPY010000031.1:0-27843 GCF_042658245.1 Neisseria weixii | reverse complement strand
ACGAGAGGATTAAGCTCAAATTAAAAGGACTGAGTCCTGTACAGTACAGGATTCAGTCCTTGAAAACCGCTTGATTAAACTGTCCGGCTTTTTGGGGTCAGTTCATACGCGGTTTTTTTAAAACCTAATTAAGGTTTAGCGTAACCGTGTACACCGTTGTATGGAGAAGGAATCCACCCCTCATCAACAGCAGGACGTTCACCTTGAACGGTACCCGGAGCAATTTGCTTAGTCACTACGCTGCGGATTTTTACATCAACGCGACGATCTGGTTCGATACATGCAATCAAAGCAGCACGACGTTTTGCTTTAGAAACTTTTTTGCCCAAGTTAGCGACTTCAGCTTCACAAGTTGCAGTCATTTGAGCTTGAGACTCGCCCAAACCTACAGCAGAGATCTTGTTAGAAGCAACACCGCGGTTAACCAAGTAGTTAGCCACAACATTAGCACGACGCTCAGACAATGCTTGGTTGTATTGCTCAGAACCCATAAAGTCGGTATGGCCTTCAACACGTACGGTTTGTACGTTGGTGTTGCTCAGGCGTTGGGCCAAAGTATTCAGGTTTTCTTGAGCTTCAGGACGCAGGATGTCTTTATCGAAGCCGAACAAAGTCTTAGCAGACAATGAAACAGTTTCGTCAGCATATTCTGGCTCTTCAACTTTAGCAACAGCATCACCACACTCAACACGGCCTTGAGTGGCTTTGTCGAAGTAGGTATTTTTCCAGCACTCGCCGTAGCTGTTGCGCACGACTTCTTGAGATTTGCTGCTTACGGTGTAACCGTGCTTGGTATGCGCTTCACTTGCCATTGCGGTGCCAGAAGCCACCAAGGCAACGAACAATGCGCTTAATTTCAGCTGTTTGGTCATTTTATTCCCTCATCAAAATTGTTATGCAACGGATGCTGTAATGCGTCGCTGCAAATTTACCAATATACAGGCCGCAGCATATAAAATGGCGGCAAATCGGATATATCAGGTTGCACTATAAAGAAGCGGAGGGCAAACTGTCAATACTCAATGCCTCTGAATAATCATGAAACTGCCTGCTTCCTGATTACCAATCATGCCGAAAAATCAATCTTGTGTCATTTATTTATGGATAAATCCCCGCAAGGTTTACGCTATCGTTGCGCAAAAGCAACAACCATTTTAAAGTGAGACCGTTTCTCTTTAATACTTTCTCATAGTAAATTTAGATACTTCTTGAAAAAACAAAAACTTCCCAAAGAAACCTGATTCCTGCCGACAAAATTAAATAAAATATGCTAAATTACGCCATATTTGTCGCACAATATCCACAACTCAAACACCATGAAATTACAACAATTACGCTACGCGCTCGAAGTTTACCGCCATAACCTGAATGTCTCCGAAGCCGCCGACGCACTGTTCACTTCCCAACCGGGCATTTCTAAGCAAATCCGATTATTAGAAGAAGAGCTGGGCATTCAGATTTTCATCCGCAGCGGAAAACGCGTGGTTTCGGTTTCACAACCGGGCAAAGCAGTGTTAGAAATTTCCGAGCGTATTTTGCGTGACGTGCAAAATATCAAAAACATCGGTAACGAGTTTACCGACCACGACAGCGGCGCACTCACCATCGCAACTACACACACACAAGCTCGTTATGCTCTACCGCATATTGTGGCAGATTTTATGAAGCGTTATCCCAAGGTTAACCTTACCATTAAACAGGGCAGCCCTTCGGCTATTGCGCAAATGGTCAGCAACGGTGAAGCCGACATCGCCATCATCACCGAAAAGCTCGATGACCACCCTGAATTGCACAAACTCAATTGCTACGATTGGAATCATGCCGTGGTAGTGCCGAAAAACCATCCTTTGCTGGATTGTAGGAATCCGCTCAGCATTGAAGATTTAGCCAGCTTTCCACTGATTACTTATGAATTTGCTTTCCATTCCGGCAGCAGCATTGCACGTGCCTTTAGCAAAGCCAAGCTGGAGCAGCCGGAGGTAGCTTTGGCTGCAGCCGATGCCGATGTATTGAAAACGTATGTCAAACTGGGCTTGGGCGCGGGCTTGATGGCGAAAATGGCTTACGATCCGCAAGCCGATCAGGATTTGGAATTGATTGATGTCGCCCACCTGTTTGAACCGTCACCCACATGGATTGCCATCCGTTCCGATACTTATTTGCGCGGCTATACTTATGACTTTATCAAAATGTTCGCCCCGCACTTAAACCGCGAAACCATCGATCGTATTTTGTATGCGCCGATTGTGGAAGATTTTTCTATTTAAAGCGTTCATATTTGCTTAAAATATCAAAAGGCCGTCTGAAGTTTCAAACCGGCCTTTCTTTTAATGTCCAAGCCTTACATAGCATGCGCACAGCCAGACACCATTTTTTTCAAAGCCCGCGAATCAAGAATCTTGATATGCTTGTGTTCCACTTCAATCAAACCTTCGTGATGGAACTTCGACAGCGTGCGGCTGACAGTTTCCAATTTCAAACCCAAATAGCTGCCGATTTCCTCACGCGACATGCGCAAAATGAAATCATTGGCGGCAAAACCGCGCGAATACAAACGATTCGACAAATTCAACAAAAACGCAGCCAATCGCTCTTCGGCACGCATATTACCCAACAACAGCATCACGCCTTGATCACGTACAATCTCGCGGCTCATTAAGCGGAAAAAATGGGTTTGCAGACTTGGAATGTTTTGCCCTAACTCTTCCATATGTGCAAACGGTAATTCACACACTTCGCTGTCTTCCAAGGCCACGGCATCACAGCTATGAACATGCGAACAAATGCCGTCCATGCCGATCAACTCACCCGACATAAAGAAACCGGTTACTTGGTCGCGACCGTCTTGGCTTGCCACTGTGGTTTTAAAAAAACCGGCACGAATGGTAAACAAAGAAGTAAACGGCTCGCCGGCACGGAACAGATACTCGCCTTTTTTCAGACGGCGGCTCTGACGGATAACGGCATCCAATTGGGAAAATTCGTTAGGCATCAGACCAACGGGCAAACAAAGTTCACGCAAGGAACACGTGGAACACAGTGCTTTCAATTGATGTGTAGAATTGTGTGCGGCCATAAAACAAACACCTTTGTTATAAAACTTCTTGTTCTGACTGAGCTTCCCTTGACTCATATCAAGACAGGTTTATCATAATGTGGCATTCTAGCAAACTAAATCGAGTTTTACTAATTCGTTAAACAAAATATAACACAACACGACCATCATGAAAATAATCCCGATACAAAACAACGAACTACCAGAATTCGACCGCGATTTAATTGCCAAGCTTCCGACAAGCGGCCCACGCTATACTTCCTACCCCACCGCCGACCGCTTCCACGATGGTTTCCGCGAAGCCGAATACACCCATGCGCTGCATTTACGCGGTCTGGGCGCGCTCAATAAGCCTTTATCGCTTTATATTCACATTCCGTTTTGCAATACCATTTGCTATTACTGCGGCTGCAACAAAATCATCACCAAAGACAAAATCCGCGCCGATGCTTATATTGAGTATCTCGAGCGTGAAATGGAACTGCTCGCCCCGCATCTCAACGGCCGTCATCAATTGGCGCAACTTCACTTCGGCGGCGGCACCCCGACTTTTTTAAGCGACGACCAGCTTGAGCGTGTGTTTAAGATGATTCGCAAGCATTTCCAACTCATGCCCAACGGTGAATACTCCATCGAAATCGACCCGCGCAAAGTCAGCCGCGAAACGGTACACAACCTCGGCAAACTCGGCTTCAACCGCATGAGCGTAGGCATTCAGGATTTCGACCCGAAAGTGCAAGAAGCGGTCAACCGCATTCAAAGCTTTGAAGAAACCAAAGAGGTGATTGATGCCGCGCGCAAAGCCGGCTTCAAATCCGTCAGCGTCGATTTGATTTACGGCCTGCCGCATCAATCGGTAGAAAGCATGAAAGCCACCATCGATACCGTGCTCAGCCTCGATCCCGACCGTTTGGCACTGTATCACTATGCCCACCTGCCCCATATTTTCAAACCGCAACGCCGCATCGATACCAATGCCGTACCGGGTAGCGAAGAAAAACTCGATATGCTGCAATATTGCGTGCAAACCCTGACCGGCCGCGGCTATGTATTCATCGGCATGGACCACTTTGCCAAACCTGACGACGAGCTTTCCATCGCCCTGAAAGAAGGCTGGTTGCAGCGCAATTTCCAAGGCTATTCAACCTATGCCGATTGCGATTTGGTGGCCATCGGCGTGTCGAGCATCGGCAAAATCGGCAGCACCTATGCCCAAAACGAGCGCGACATCGACGCTTATTACGCCGCCATTGATGAAGGCCGATTGCCGATTATGCGCGGCTACCAGTTAAACCAAGACGACTTATTGCGCCGCAACATCATTCAAGATTTGATGTGCCGCTTTTCATTGGATTTCCAAATTTACGAAAGCGTGTTCGGCATTCCGTTACACCAATATTTTGCCGATGAATTGGCTGATTTGCAGAATCTGGCGGAACTCGGCTTGCTGCGCTTGAAGCCGCACGGCCTGACTGTGACTCCGAAAGGCCGTTTCCTGATTCGCAATATTGCTATGGTGTTCGACTACCACTTGCGCCATAAAGAAACCACGGCGAAATATTCGCAAACCGTGTAAAATGTTTTGCTTCATGACAAGGCCGTCTGAAAACATATTCTGCTTTCAGACGGCCTATCGGTTGTTGCGTATCTCATTGACTTTACATCAATAACCACCTACCATGACAGAAAAATGACATTTTTCCCTGCCATGCAACAGCCCGACTTCTTCACCATTCCCAGCCCGTGTATCGGCGTATGCGAAGCCAATGCCAAAGGCTATTGCAAGGGCTGTTTGCGCAGCCGTGAAGAGCGGCTCTATTGGCAGCAGATGAGCGACGACCAGAAACACCAAGTCATGCGCCTGTTGAGTATGCGCAAAAACAAAATCCGCAACCGCAAACTGGATTTACTCGCCCCTGTCGATGGATCCAACGCCGAACAAATCAGCCTCGATTTTTAGGATAATCTACCAATCCACATACAACAAGGCCGTCTGAATCTTCAGACGGCCTCAGCTTTTTAGATGATTAAGCCGACAAATCCTGCCACCAACGATATAATCAAGTTCACCATCGGCCCGATTACCGTCCACAACACACCGGTCATCAGCAAAATCAAGATAATCCAAGTGCCGTAAGGCTCAATCTTGCGGTATTGTATGGATTGCTTCGCCGGTAGAAAGCTGTCGACAAAGCGGCCACCGTCCAAAGGCGGCACCGGCAGCATGTTCAGCACAAACAGTACCGCATTGATGGAAATACCGAATTGCGCCATTTTCGACATCGGAAACTGATACGATTCAGGCGCATACACAGCCGCTACCGCCACCAATCCCCAGCCGAACGCCATCACCAGATTCGACAACGGCCCGGCAATCGCCACCGTACGCATACCCAAACGCGCATCACGGAAATTACGCGGAATCACCGGCACCGGTTTTGCCCAGCCGAACATAAAACCGGTCGTAAAAAACAATACCGCCGGCACCACCACCGTGCCGATCGGGTCAATATGCGCCAACGGATTCAGCGTCAGCCTGCCCATCTGCTCGGCGGTATGGTCACCCCAATAACGCGCCGCATAGCCGTGTGCGGCCTCATGCACCGTAATCGCCAGCAACACCGGCAGCACCGCCAGTAAAAAAATGCCTAAATCAAAATTCTGAAACATGGTTTTCGCTCCGTAGAAAGCTGTTTTAGGAAACAGCTTTTCGAATATCAAGGCCGTCTGAACCGCCAGATAGTCAAGAATATAACAGATTTTGCAGATATGGGCATAAGGTGGGGATTCAAGGCGCGTAAAGAATCGGGAAGCACCTACTTCCCTAACACAAATTCTGCCGCCGCCTGCGCATGCAATGCAGCCGTATCGAAAAACGGTAGTTTATGATCGCCTTCCCGAATCAAAAGGCCGATTTCGGTGCAACCCAAAATTATCCCCTCGGCCCCCTGTTCAGCCAAATCATGCACAGTCTCTAAATAAAAATCATGACTTTCAGGCAAAATCTTTCCCAAGCACAGCTCTTCAAAAATAATACGGTGGACTTCCGCTTGCCGCTGTTCATCAGGAACCACCATCTCAATACCGCGCTGCTTCAGGCCTTCTCTGTAAAATGCATCCTGCATGGTAAATAACGTCCCCAAAACGCCTATCTTTTTAATGCCCCGTGCTTTAATCACTTCAACTGTGACATCCAGTATATGTAAAAACGGTATTTGCACCGCCGCCTGAATTTCGGCCGCATTTTTATGCATGGTATTGGTCGCCAACAAAATTCCTTGTGCACCAATGCTCTCAAGCTTAACCGCCGCTTCGGCTAAAATTTCACCCGTTTCCTGCCATGCACCGCTTTTCTGGCGCCGTACGATTTCTTCAAAATCGACACTCAGCATCACCATCGGCGCAGAATGGTTACTGCCCGCTTTTTGATTCACCAAGCGGTTGATTTCCTGATAATAAATCACTGTGCTTTCAGGCGACATACCGCCGATAATGCCTATCGTTTTCACGGTTTTCCTTTCATCTTAACAGCTTCATGTGTCAGGCCTTCCGAAACATCACTTTTCAGCAGCCTTTTTCAGCAAATTTTACAAGCCAAACAACCCTTTATCGCCCTTGCCTTCACGGATTAATTCTGTGCCGTCGGTCATGTCAATCACGGTAGTCGGCTCGGTGCCGCACCAGCCACCGTCAATCACCAAATCGACACTGTGCTCCAAGCGGTCGCGGATTTCGTAGGGATCGGTCAGCGGTTCATCGTCTTCGGGCAGCATTAAGGTGCAGCTCAACAAAGGTTCGCCCAATTCTTGCAACAAAGCCAAGGCGATTTTGTTGTCGGGTACGCGCAGGCCGATGGTTTTGCGTTTTGGGTGCATGGTGCGGTTGGGCACTTCTTTGGTGGCTTCCAAAATAAAGGTGTAGCTGCCCGGCGTAGCGGCTTTGAGCTGGCGGAACTGGCTGTTGTCCACTTTGGCATACGTGCCCAATTCGCTTAAATCACCGCACATCAAGGTCAGATGGTGTTTTTGGTCAATTTTGCGGATGTGCAGGATTTTTTCCATCGCGTTTTTGTCACCGAGTTGGCAACCCAGCGCATAGCAGGAATCGGTGGGGTAAACAATCATGCCGCCGTTGCGCACGATGTCGGCGGCTTGCTTAATCAGGCGTTCTTGAGGATTATCGGGATGAATGGCGAAAAATTGTGCCATGTTTGTGTCCTTTGCGTTTAATAGTTTTGGTTCGGCGCATATTGTAAAACTTATTGATTGAAAAGACAAAAGGCCGTCTGAAAGTTTTTAGGTTTCAGACGGCCTTTTGTCTATGCAAACAAATAAACATCACTTTTTTAACACTACGGCGGAAGTATTTTCTCAAATTTTAATTGATCAGATTTATCGGCTATTTCTGTAGATTTAATGTTTGCGCTTCATGGCCGCGCAACCACCTACTTTTAGCTTCGCAAAAAGTAGACAAAAGAAAGGCGGCCGCAGTTGCAGGTTCGCCCTTTAAGACAGACTTTCTTTACTACGCAAGATTTTGGCAGCAGGCTGAATCCGCCGCTTAGGGCGTCTCAGACAACGAGCCTTTTACTCTGCCAAAATCCTGCTACGTTCGGCTGCGCCAGCGGATTCGTTAGTTTATTTCCAAGTTACTGTTGGGTGAAAATTAGGCCGTCTGAAACCTCCCGTTTCAGACGGCCTATCATCATCAAACCTAATTACAAACTGCCTTAAAACGTATCATCCGGCACACGTACCCAGCCTTCCATAATCACACGCGCGCTGCGGCTCATGACGGCTTTGGTGGCGGCCCATTGGCCCTCAACCGACTCGGCCGATGCACCCACGCGCAAAGTGCCGGACGGGTGGCCGAAACGCACGGCATCGCGTTTTCCGCCACCTGCGGCCAAGTTCACCAAGCTGCCTTCAACGGCGGCTGCAGTGGCGATGGCAACGGAAGCCGTGCCCATCATGGCATGGTGCAATTTACCCATGCTCATGGCACGCACCAGCAAATCAATATCGCCTGTCCGGATGGTTTTGCCGCTGGAAGCGGTGTAATCGGTTGGTGGCGCGACAAAGGCCACTTTCGGCGTATGCGCGCGCGTGGCGGCTTCGGCAACGTCTTGAATCAAGCCCATTTTCACTGCGCCGTATGCGCGGATGGTTTCCAATTTTTCCAAAGCGGCGGGATCGTTGTTGATGTCATCCTGCAACTCGGTGCCGGTATAGCCTAAATCGGCAGCATTCAGGAAAATGGTGGGGATGCCCGCATTAATCATGGTGGCTTTGAACGTGCCGATATTCGGAACTTCTAAATCATCGACCACATTGCCGGTCGGAAACATGCTGCCTTCGCCATCGGCCGGATCGATAAATTCGATTTGCACTTCGGCAGCCGGAAAGGTCACGCCGTCGAGCTCAAAATCGCCGGTTTCCAACACTTCGCCGTTTTGCATCGGCACATGGGCAATGATGGTTTTGCCGATATTTTTCTGCCAGATGTTGACGGTACAAATGCCGTCTGAAGGGATTTTGGCCGAATCAACCAAGCCTTGTGAAATGGCGAATGCGCCCACGGCAGCGGTGAGGTTGCCGCAGTTTCCGCTCCAATCGACAAATGGTTTGTCAATCGACACTTGACCGAACAGATAATCGACATCGTGGCCGGCGCGTTCGGATTTATCCAAAATCACGGCCTTGCTGGTGGACGAGCCGGCATTGCCCAAACCGTCGATTTGTTTGCCGTAAGGATCCGGGCTGCCTAACACGCGCAACAGGATTTTATCGCGCGCTTCGCCTGCTTGTTGTGCGGCTTCGGGCAAATCGGTGCGTTTGAAAAATACGCCTTTGGATGTGCCGCCGCGGTAATACACGGCCGGGATTTTTATTTGCGGCATTTGGATTCTCCTTGTTTTTCTTGTTTGGGTTCAGACGGCCTTTGCCACCGTCCATTTTTCTACAACTCCGCTTCTGACGGCGAACAGTTCATGGTTCGTAATGGGACGGATGTCTAATCTGCCCTGCTGTGCGGCCATTATTTTTTCGCAGACTTCAACGAAGGGTTCGCTGCGATAATGCACGAGCGGGTAAAACGGGATAAGTGCCAAGCCTTTTGTGCCTTTGAGTTCGGGCGCGGCGGCAGGATTTTCCATCGGTGCGTAGCAGGCGATATCGGGGCTTAAAACCAGCGTACCCGCGGATTCGCCGATATAGGTTTTGCCTTGACTGAGGTGGCCGACCAGCATGCAGTCGACATTTTTACGGCGCATTTCCTGCAACAGGCAGAAAGTGTTGCCTGATACATAAATATAGCCGCTTTGTTGCAGGGTTCGGACAATATGTTCAACGGGTGCGGCAGCGATGTCCAATTCTTCGACGGCCATACCGAGCGAGCGCAAAGCGTGACGACCGTCATCCACATAGCCGCGGTATGCTTTCACCATACTGGCTGTAGGGATAAAAGCAACGCTACGGCCTGCGGGATTGCCTGCAAACTCAGGGAACAGCGCGGCAACATCGGCAAACGATGAGGTTAGAAACAGGTTGGGCATGTGAATTCCTCCGTTTGTTTCGGACCTGTCTGTTTTCAGACAGCCTGTAAAACGGCGGGTTGACAACCACCCTGTACAGCCCAATGCCGTCGTACATTAAAGTTCGTTTAAATATTTATGGGGCTTAGGAAACAAAATCATCAAAAAGCCTGATAAGCTCCTAATACTAATATGAAAACAAAAAATAAGTATCAAAAGTTCAGCAAAATTTCAGAGCAGAAGTTTAGAGAAATAATCCGCTGTTTCGCTCTTGATTTGACCGCTTCCGATACCGCTAAAATGACCGGCATCAGTGTCCGCAGTATCAATTCTATTTTCCTGAAAATCAGACACAGGATTGCTGCTCTGTGCGAACAAAGCTCACCACCGTCCGGGGTGGCCGAATTAGATGAATCTTACTTTGGCGCACGACGTGTCAGAGGTAAGCGCGGGCGCGGGCCTTCAGGTAAACCATCGTATTCGGCATACTGAAACGCAATGGTGTGGTCTATATGGAAATCGTTCCCGACGCTTCGAAAGCTTCACTAATCAAGGTTATACGTGGCCACATATCTGCTCACAGTAAAATCAATACTGACGGCTGGAAAGCATATGACGGTCTTGTCGATATGGGCCATGAGAAGCATTACCGTGTACATCACGATTCCAATGATTTTGCTCGCGGGAAGTAGCATATCAATGGTATTGAATCTTTTTGGAGTTATGCTAAGGGCCGTTTGACTAAATTCCATCGTATTTCCAAAGAGATGTTTTATCTGCATCTCAAAGAAACGGAGTTTAGGTTTAACCATCGGCATGAAGATTTAGGTGAAATATTAATGAAGATGCTTCGAAATAACCCAATTTAATATTTTTGCTTCCTAAGCCCCTGTTTATTTATGTCAAATGCAATATTTTAATATTAGTATCAAAATAAAAACCCTTCAAGCAAACAGGAATATTTTTATTCAGACGGCCTTTTTATCAAAAGGCCGTCTGAATGTTTTTACGCTACCGCACCTTCCAAGAAATCTTGCGCGAAGCGTTGCAGCACGCCGCCGGCTTCGTAAATCAACACCTCTTCGGCGGTATCCAAGCGGCAGGTAACCGGCACTTCTACTTTTTCACCGTTTCGGCGGTGAATCACTAAGGTCAAATCGCAGCGCGGTTCGCGTGTGCCGATGACATCGTAGGTTTCGGTGCCGTCCAAGGCCAGCGTGTGGCGGTTGGTGCCTTCTTTGAATTGGAGCGGCAACACACCCATGCCGATCAGGTTGGTACGGTGGATACGCTCGAAACCTTCGGCAACAATCGCTTCCACACCGGCCAAACGCACGCCCTTGGCTGCCCAGTCGCGGCTTGAGCCTTGCCCGTAGTCGGCACCGGCGATAATAATCAGCGGCTGTTTTCGGTTCATATAGGTTTCAATCGCTTCCCACATGCGCATTACCTGGCCCTCCGGCTCCACGCGGGCGAGCGAACCTTGCTTGGTGGTGCCGTCTTCGTTTTTCACCATCTCGTTGAAGAGTTTAGGGTTGGCGAAGGTAGCGCGTTGGGCGGTCAAATGGTCGCCGCGGTGGGTGGCGTAAGAGTTGAAGTCTTCTTCCGGCAAACCCATTTTCGCCAAATATTCACCAGCCGCACTGGTCGGCAGAATCGCGTTTGACGGCGACAAGTGGTCGGTGGTGATGTTGTCAGGCAGAATCGCCAGCGGACGCATGCCTTTCAACGTACGCTCGCCTGCCAATGCACCTTCCCAATACGGTGGGCGGCGGATATAGGTCGACATCGGACGCCAGTCGTACAGCGGGCTAGGGGCACGCTCGGCAGCACCGGTATCGAACATCGGAATGTAAATATCGCGGAATTGCTGCGGCTTCACAAACCCGGCCACCACGGCATCAATTTCTTCGTCGCTCGGCCACAAGTCTTTCAGGCGGATTTTTTTGCCGTCTGCCACGCCCAATACGCCGTTTTCAATGTCGAAGCGAATCGAACCGGCAATCGCGTAGGCTACCACCAGCGGCGGAGAGGCTAAGAAAGCTTGTTTGGCATACGGGTGGATACGGCCGTCGAAGTTGCGGTTACCCGACAACACGGCGGTGGCATACAAATCGCGGTCGATGATTTCCTGTTGGATTTTCGGATCGAGCGCGCCTGACATGCCGTTACAGGTGGTACAGGCAAAACCGACTACGCCGAAACCCAAAGCTTCCATTTCCGGCAGCAAACCTGCTTCTTTCAGATACACTTCTGCCACTTTCGAGCCGGGCGCAAATGAGGTTTTTACCCATGGTTTGCGTTTCAAGCCCAAGCGGTTGGCGTTGCGTGCCAGCAAAGCAGCGGCCACCACGTTGCGTGGGTTGGACGTGTTGGTACATGAGGTAATCGCCGCAATAATCACCGCACCATCCGGCATTTTGCCATCGGTCGGTTCTTCGTAAGGGGTGGCAATGCCTTTGGCAGCCAAATCGGTGGTTGAGAAACGGGCGTGCGGATTCGACGGGCCGGCCATATTGCGGGTCACGGTCGACAAGTCAAGCTTCAACACACGCGGATATTCGGCGGTTTTCAGCGCTTCTGCCCACAAACCGGCGGTTTTGGCGTAGGTTTCCACCAATTTCACTTGTGCTTCGTCGCGGCCGGTCAGTTTCAGGTAATCAATGGTTTGCTGGTCGATGGCAAACATGGCGGCAGTCGCGCCGAATTCAGGGGTCATGTTGGAAATGGTGGCACGGTCGCCAATCGACAGGCTGTCGGCGCCTTCGCCGAAGAATTCGACAAATGCACCCACCACGCGTTCTTTGCGCAAGAATTCGGTCAAAGCCAACACGATGTCAGTAGCGGTAATGCCCGGCTGGCGTTTGCCGGTCAATTCTACGCCGACAATATCCGGCAAACGCATCATCGACGCGCGTCCCAACATCACAGTTTCCGCTTCCAAACCACCCACGCCTACGGAAATCACGCCCAGCGCATCCACATGCGGCGTATGCGAGTCGGTGCCGACACAGGTATCGGGGAAAGCCACGCCGTTTTTCACTTGGATAACGGGCGACATTTTTTCCAGATTGATTTGGTGCATGATGCCGTTGCCCGCCGGAATCACATTCACGTTTTCAAAGGCGGTTTTGGTCCAATTGATGAAATGAAAACGGTCTTCGTTGCGCCGGTCTTCGATTTCGCGGTTTTTGCGGAAAGCATCAGGGTCATATCCACCGCATTCCACCGCCAGCGAGTGATCGACGATCAACTGGGTTTGAACCACCGGATTCACTTTGGACGGATCGCCGCCTTTTTCGGCAACCGCATCGCGCAAACCTGCCAAATCTACCAAGGCGGTTTGACCCAAAATATCGTGGCACACCACGCGCGCCGGATACCATGGAAAGTCAATTTCCTGTTTATTGTCAATCAATTGACCAAGCCAGCTTTGCAGCGTGGCCAAATCCACCTTGTCGGCGCGGTTGACCAGGTTTTCTGCCAGAATGCGGCTGGTGTACGGCAGCTTGTCGTATGAGCCGGGGCGGATGTCTTCACACGCGGCACGTGCGTCGAAGTATTCCAGATTGGTATCAGGTAACGGTTTTTTATAGATTTGGTTAGACATGGTGATATCTCCAGTGATTTGTGTTTTTCTTCTGCTTGACTGCTTGGGGTTTCAGACGGCCTGCTTTAACTCCAAAGCCGTCTGAAAAAATAGTTTTATATGTCGGCAACCGCTTTCAGACGGCCTGCCCTTTATTTATACGCCACGATAAACATGCGCGGCAACGCCAGCAACACATTGCCATCATGTCGGCGCGGATAATGTCGGTTTAACTGCTCAATGTATGCCTGTATAAATTCGCCTTGTTGCGCTTGCTCCAAACACGCCAAATAAGGGCGTAATGCGGTGCTGGCAAACATATCGGCGATGGCGGCGGTATCCGGCAAAACGTGGTAATACA
Organism: Neisseria weixii; assembly: GCF_042658245.1. Classification (NCBI taxonomy): domain Bacteria; kingdom Pseudomonadati; phylum Pseudomonadota; class Betaproteobacteria; order Neisseriales; family Neisseriaceae; genus Neisseria; species Neisseria weixii. The sequence goes on along the minus strand of NZ_JBHSPY010000031.1, from coordinate 14,306 downwards.
CCGTGCGTCACACATCGACTTCGCAACCTTGTGCCGCCAGTAAATCATAATAACGATCCACATCCCACACCGGCGGACGGCTATCGGTGGCTTGGGTTAAATTTTTCCATTTGGGCAACGCGGCGGTGTCGCGCATAAGAAAGTGCGACGGCTCATCCAAATTATCCGGCATTTGCGCCGCCAACACACCGCCTTGATTTAACTGGCGAATCAGGTGCGGCAACAGCGTTTGCGGGGTATCCGACCATTGCAGCGACGCATTGGCAAACACAATATCTTGCTGCATTTGCGGCTGCCAGTCGTGAAAATCCTGCAAAACAAAACGGCAATCGGGTAACTTTTCCTGCGCGGCGGCAAGCATGGCAGGCGAACTGTCCACGGTAATTTCGGCTTGCGGCCATGCTTGGCGCAACAAAGCGGTGCTGCTGCCCGAACCGCAGCCCAAATCGGTTATCCGTTGCGCTTGAATGTCCGCAATCCGTGCCAACAATTCAGCTGGCGGGCGGTTGCGCTCTTTTTCAAAACGCTGATGGTGTTGCGGATTCCAATCTTTGCTCATGATGATTGCGCTTTAAGTTGGTTTCAGACGGCCTGTTTGATTAACGGTGGGTTTTGGTGTAGGTGGTGCGAACCATGCCGCACAAATCCACGCTGATCTGTATGCTCGGTGCTTGTGCGGTCAATTTTTGCACGGTTTCGGCCAAGGCGCGGCTCAATTCGGCTTGGGCGCTTTCGCTGCGCCCTTCCAGCAAACGTAAGGTCAGATGGGCAAAGGCTTGTTTGGTGCCGCCGACCAAATACTCTGCTTGCTCATAGCGGCACAGACGGATTTTCAAATCGTGTTCTTCAAACAAACCGCTGTTTAATAAGGTTTGGTGTAATTCAGGCAAGGCTTCTTGCGGCATTTCTACGCCGCCGTATTCAACGGTTAAATGAGGCATTTTGTTATCCTTTTTTTATTTGTTCAGACGGCCTAACCATTTGCTGCCGAACACATGAATCAGCAAACCGGCCATCACCACCACTATACCCGCCCAATGCCATGCGCCCAAGCGTTCGCCTAAGAAGATATAGCCGACCAGCAATGCAATCACCGGCACACACAGCGCAAACGGGGTAATCTTGCCTGCCGGATGACGCGAGAGCAAATCGCCCCACGCGGTGTAGCCGACCAAACTCGACACATAGGCCAAAAACAAAATGCTTGCTATGCCCCAGCCGCTGAGTGACAGCGTGTAAGAAACCAAACCATCGGCACCATACATCATCAAAGAAACGGCGGTAAATGCAACCAAAGCCGACCAACTGCCCCACACCACCAATGAGAGCGGGTTCACCTGCCCGATGTATTTCACCACGATGTTGCCGACCGCCCAAGAAGCCGCCGCGCCAACTACCACCAGTAAAGCCACCAACGGCATATTGCCTTGATATTGGCCGATGCCGATTAGCATCAGCCCCACCGCCGCAGCAAACATACCCAAAAGATGATGGCGCAACACCGGTTCACCCATCATCACACCGGCCACCAAGACGGTGAGAAACACCTGAAGCTGCACCAGCAAGGCGGCCAAGCCCGTCGGCATACCCAATTGCAACGCGGTAAACATCAGCCCGAACTGGCCGAAGCTGATGGCTATACCGTAAAGCGCGAGCCAATACCAAGCGATTTTCGGCGGTTTAATGAAAAATACTGCCGGGAAAATCACCAATAAAAACCGCAACAAACCCAGCACCATCGGCGGCACATCGACCAGGGCGGTTTTCATAAAGAAAAAATTAATGCCCCAAATGCCGACCACAGCAGCCATCAGCAGCGCGTCTTTTGTGTTCATGTGCCAATCTCTTGATGTTTTTATTATTATTTTAACTTATTCCGATCGATGTGTTCAGACGGCCTGTACACCTTTTAGGCCGTCTGAAAACCGATAGCCGATAAGCTGATTTCGCATTAAGGCACGAAAAGAGCTTATCGGCTTTTTGATTAACGCTCGTCCAACGGCACGAACGGAATATCGTCGGGACCGGTGTAGTTCGCGCTCGGGCGGATAATCTTGCCGTCTTTGCGCTGCTCAATGGCGTGTGCTGCCCAACCGGTGGTACGCGAAATCACAAACAACGGGGTGAACATCGCAGTAGGTACGCCCAGTTTTTGGTAAGACACGGCAGAGAACCAGTCCAGATTCGGGAACATTTTCTTCTCTTCCCACATCACGCTTTCCAAACGTTCGGCAATATCAAACAGGCGCATATCGCCGGCTTCTTTGCTCAGGTCGCGCGCGACTTCTTTGATGACGACGTTGCGCGGGTCGGACACGGTATACACGGGGTGGCCAAAGCCGATGACGATTTCTTTGCGGCCGATGCGTTCGCGGATGTCGGCTTCGGCTTCGTCGGCGTTGCGGTAGCGTTTCTGGATGTCGTAGGCGACTTCGTTCGCGCCTCCGTGTTTCGGGCCTTTCAAGGCACCGATAGCGCCGGTGATGCAAGAGTACAAATCAGAGCCGGTACCGGCAATCACGCGGCTGGTGAAGGTTGATGCGTTGAATTCGTGTTCTGCATACAAAATCAAAGAAACATGCATGGCTTTTACTTGCGAAGGAGTCGGGCGCTTGCCGTGCAATAGGTGCAGGAAGTGGCCGCCGACGGTTTCTTCTTCGCTCTCTACGCTGATGGCTTTGCCTTTGTGCGAGTAGTTGTACCAGTAAAGCAATACGCTGCCTAGGCAGGCCACCAGTTTGTCGGCAATGTCGCGCGCTTCGCTTTCCGGTTGGTTTTCACGCTCAGGGTGAACGCAGCCCAACATCGATACGCCTGTGCGCAATACGTCCATCGGGTGTGTGTGTGCCGGCAGGTTTTCCAGATTTTTAATCACGCGAATCGGCAGGCAGCGCAAAGATTGCAGTTTTTCTTTGTAGGCAGCCAATTCGTATTTGTTCGGCAGATGACCGTGAATCAGCAAGTGCGCCACTTCTTCAAATTCGCAATGCTCGGCCAAATCAAGAATGTCGTAACCGCGGTAGCTTAAGTCGTTACCGGTTTTACCGACGGTACACAGCGCGGTGTTGCCGGCCGCTACGCCCGATAGGGCTACGGATTTTTTAGGTTTGAAAGTTGGGGTCTCGGTTGTCATGATGTTTCTCCTATTGATTGCTTTTTTAATATGATTATTTTTCAGACGGCCTTTCCGCCGGGAACAGGCCGTCTGAAAATCCAACAACTTCTATTTCTACGGCTTTATTTATTTTTGAAACAATTGATCTAATTTCTGCTCGAAATCATGGTAGCCCAAGTGTTCGTACAATTCCGCACGGGTCTGCATGGTATCGACCACATTGGCTTGCGTGCCGTCGCGCATAATCGCCTCATACACATTCAATGCCGCTTTGCTGGCTGCGCGGAAGGTGGAGAGCGGATACAGCACCAGCTGCACGCCGTTTTCAGCCAATTCCTGCTGGGTGTAAAGCGGCGTTGAACCGAATTCGGTGATGTTGGCCAATATCGGCACTTTCACCGCATCAACAAATTGTCTGTACATGCCCAATTCGGTCATCGCTTCTGGGAAAATCATGTCGGCGCCGGCTTCCACACAGGCTTGCGCACGCTCAATAGCCGAATCCAAACCTTCTACCGCCAGCGCATCGGTACGCGCCATGATGACGAAGTTTTCATCCACACGCGCATCAACGGCGGCTTTAATGCGGTCAACCATCTCTTCTTTAGATACGATGGCTTTGTTCGGACGGTGACCGCAACGTTTTTGCGCCACTTGGTCTTCAATGTGTACCGCAGCCACACCGGCACGCTCGAAATTGCGGATGGTGCGCGCAATGTTGAATGCACCGCCCCAACCCACATCAATATCCACCAGCAGAGGCGTATCCACATTATCGGTAATGCGGCGCGCATCAATCAGCACGTCTTCCATGGTGGTGATACCCAAATCCGGGATACCGTTAGAGCAGGCAGCCACGCCGCCGCCGGACAGATAAATCGCTTTAAAGCCGCTGTGGGTGGCCAAACGGGCAAAATAAGCATTAACGCAGCCCACCACCGCCAACGGATTAGATTCTTGGACGGTTTGACGGAAACGCAGGCCAGCTGAAGCTTGGGTCATCATTCTTCTCCTCCTATCAATCACATCGTTGTCAAATCAAGCTTTGATTGACTAAAATCATTTTCAATAAACAGTTAACATCTGAGTTTAATCCAACCGCAGCAAACCCGGCTACTGCTTATTGAAAATTATTCAAGTTTTTTCAAGTTTTTTGGATTTTTAAAATCCCACAGACAGAAAGATACGGCGAGAGAATGAACCGATTTAACGTTTAACGCGTGACGGCTTTAACGGGCAACAAACCGAAAGCAGCGGCGGACAAAGAGAAGATTTCGTTGAAATGAAGAGGCGGCGGCAAAATCGCGCAGGAAATCATGGCGGGTTCCTTTGTATGATGTAGTTTCATGTAGTTTTTCTTTGATTTAAATCTAAGCCATAATTTTTTGTGTGTCAAATATTTTTTCAACCCACTTGATAACTTTTATCGATTAAAAATAAACAACTTAATTAGAAACAGTCTGAACACAAACCAAATTAACGCATAACTCATTGTATTTTATTATTTAAAATCATTTAATTTATATATAATCGAAAGCAACGATTTTTTCGACTGATTCCAACAAATAATCGGTTAGGTTGTCGAGCGATTTTAAATACGTATCCCCTTTCAGTTAAATTCTGTTAATAAATACTTGAAACCGGCAACTATTTTTCAGGCGGCCTATTTGACGGATTTTTACTCTAAATAGCATTTTACTTGAATTATTTTCATACAAAACCGTTTATTCAGTTGTTTATAACAATATAGCCGCTGAAAATAGAAAGTAAGACAAGGCGACAGCGACCGCCGTGTACACCGAGTACATAAGGTCGCGGCAACGCCGTATTATTTCTATTTTCAACGACTATAAAAACAGGCCGTCTGAAACATATTACTTTCAGACGGCCTGTTTGAAGCATTTTCCAGCAGCGTAAATCAGCCACCCATGTACCAGAATTTCAATGCCCACAATACGGCGACAATCCACACCATCGGCGGCACTTCTTTGGCACGGCCGCACAGTAATTTAATCACCGCATAGCTGATAAAGCCCACTGCGATACCGTCTGCAATAGAGTAAGTAAACGGCATGGATACAATGGTTAAAAAGGCCGGGGCGGCTTCGGTAATGTCGTCCCAATCGATTTCGGTGGCGCTGCGCAACATCTGCGTGCCGACGTATAGCAAAGCCGGTGCGGTGGCAAAGGCCGGAACGCTTTGCGCCAACGGTGAGAACACCAAACATGCCAGCATCAGCAAGCCGACCACGACGGCAGTCAAACCCGTGCGGCCACCCGCTGCCACGCCCGATGCACTTTCGATATAAGGCGTGGTTGACGACGTACCCAAAGCGGCACCGGCCACAATCGCGGTTGAATCAGCCAGCAAAGCGCGTTTCAGGCGCGGCAGTTTGCCGTCTGCCAACAAGCCCGCACGGTGCGACACGCCGACCAAAGTGCCGGTGCTGTCGAACAAGTCCACTAAGAAAAACACAAAAATCACGCTGATCATGCTGACGGTGAACAAACCTTCAAAATCCATCTGCATAAAAGTAGGCGCAATGCTCGGCACACTGCCGACCACCCCTTTGAATTCGCTCAAGCCCATCAGACTGGACAACACGGTAATGCCCAAAATGGTGATGATAATCGCACCTTTAATGCGGAAGTGGCTCAACACGCACACCGCCGCAAAACCACCCAACGCCAGCAATACCGACGGCTGGTGAATATCGCCCATGCCGACCAGAGTGGCCGGATTGTCCACAATCACGCCCGCGCCTTTTAGCGCAATCAAGGCCAAAAACAGGCCGATACCGGATGCAATCGACATTTTCAAGCCCATCGGTAACGCGTTCACCAGCATTTCGCGCACTTTAAACAGGCTGAAGAAGATAAAAATCAAACCCGACATAAACACCGCACCCAAAGCCACCTGCCAAGGCACACCCATACCTTTTACCACGGCAAAAGTGAAATAAGCATTCAAGCCCATGCCCGGAGCCAGCGCAATCGGATAATTGCCGACAAAACCCATCACAAAACAACCGATGGCCGCAGCGATACAGGTGGCGACGAATACCGCGCCGACATCCATGCCCGCTTCGCCCAAAATCAAAGGATTAACGATGATGATGTAACACATGGTCAGGAAGGTGGTTAAACCCGCCATCGCTTCCGTGCGCACATTGGTGCCGTTTTCGCGCAATTTGAAAATGCACTCAAACATATTGTTATCTGAAGTATTCATGTTTATCTTTATCAAGAAAAGTTAGGGAAAAATTTGGGCGCTATTATACTGAAATTCCTAGCACTTCGGTCAATTAAATCGGCTCGGGCCGAGACCTTTGCAAAACCCCGGATTTGAGTACAGTTCGAAGTGAGGGCAGCACAGAAAGCGCAGACATATCATCAAGACAGGCAAGCTTTCGGGCAGCGTATAACGAAGAAATGTGCCAAAGATGGGGATTTTGCAAAGATACTACTATGAACGACAAGATGATATTTTCATTATTTTTGCAAGTTACTGATTTCACATAACATTTAAATGTTAAATTTTTGCAAAGCGAACGCGGCTTAAGCTGTTTTTGCTTGACATTCGGACAAAGACAGCTTTGTTATTTTCTGCAAATGTCAGGCAGATTTGTAGCGTCCAGGATTGTAAGTTCCGCTTTTGCGGTAGATATTAAAGGCGATAACTATCAGCTTGCGCATGAGCGCACCGAGTATCAGCATTTTGGGTTTGTTTTTGGCTTCTAGGCGTTTGACGAAATCGGGGAAGTAGTTCCGATTGAGTGCAACCATTGCGGGCATGAACAGGGCGGCTTTTAGTCGTCTGTTTCCGTAGCGTGTCATGCTTGAACGGCCTTTGACGCTGGTTCCTGATTCTTTCTTTTGGGGATTCAATCCGGCAAAGGCTGTAAATTGGTTGGCTGTTTTGAAATCGCCGCTAAGCAGATAGTTTGTGAGTATGGCCGCGGTGAGCTTGCCGATGGCGGGGATGGTTTGAAGGCTGTCTGAAACGGTTTTTAAATTTGAATCGTCTTTGACGATGGTTTGAATTTCTGCTTCTACAAGCCGGATGTGTTTATCCAGCTCTTCAATTTGGGTTTGATGCATTTGGCGTACAAATTCGTCTTTGGCTACTTTCTGCCGATTGATTTGTGCCGTCTTTTCGGCTTTCAGTTGTTCATACAGTGTCAATACGCGTTTCAGGCGGTAATGGGCATGGCTGATTTTTTGCCGTGCGGGTAAATCTTTACTCATGGCGGTATGGCAGTATTCGGCTATGAGTTTGGCATCTTGTCTGTCTGTTTTTGTGCGGTGGAAACGGCTTTTACCGTATTCGCTGATTTTGTAAGGGTTGATAACGGACACTGTGTAGAACTGGCCGATGTAGTCGGCCACGTCTTCAAAGTAGTTTCCTGTGGCTTCCATGCAGATATGCAGGTCTTCACTATGGAATGCGTCCAGCCATTTTTTAAACTTTTCGAAGCCGTCGGCATTGTTTTCAAATGCGGTTTGCTTCGTGTGGCCGTTGACTATGGCCGCTGCGTCAAATGTCTTTTGTGAAATATCCAAGCCTACGGCGTTTCTCATAATTTCCCTTACTATGCAGATTCACACTTGCGTGTGTTCTTTGATACTACCCAATTTTCAGACAACAAAAAACGTCCGCTTAATCTTTGCAACAGCCTTTTGGCTTTGGTCTCTTCAAGCTGGACGTTTTGCGGTTCGGGCAGCTAATCCGAACCGCGTAGGAATTTTAACGGTATCGGGTTTTTATTGCAATCTTGAATATGTAGGTTTATTTATAAGTTTCAGAAGCGACCCGTTCCGGCGCAGAATTTTTAATGTCGGTCTTGCTTCGCTTGGACGTGGTTTTGCGATTTAAAAACAGCCCATACCCAAAAGATAGGGGGTATTCATAAAGATTCGGCAAAAATCACTCCGAATCTTTACAAACCTTCCCCCTATCTTTTGGGTATGGGCTGTTTTTGGCCAATCGCACCCCGACCAAGCGAAGCAAGACTGACATATAAAAAAACGCCTACACTGGCAGTTCAGCCCCTCCCGGCTCCACAATCCTGAGCAGGGCGGATAGATTAACGAAACATGAAAGGATTTTGAGATGACTTAGATTTGACAATTGACAAGCCGAGCGGTGGGGACAAAGCAAAAATCCCCAAGCGCGAACTAGGGGATTTTGCTGTTCCTGCCAGTTTTAAACAAACCTACAGGAACTTAAAAATGCAGATAACCTTTCGATTCGGGAAACTGCTTTTGACTGTATCGGTTGATACACGCGCTATATTAGCGTTAATCATGCTGTTTAGTCAATAACCCACGATAATAAGGCCGTCTGAAGTTTCAGACGGCCTTTCGGTTTAAGAACCGCCAACCACACCACCACGCTGCTGGAACTGTTTGCCGGCTTCTACATAACCGTCATACATGAGGTTTGGCGGGCTTTCGCCTGTCAAAGCATAAATACGCGATTCTTGTCTATATTCTAGGCCATCAAGGGCTTTGTTTATGGTTTCGGGGCTGTCAAGCTGCCTAGGGGCTTTGTACGGGTTATAAATGCCGTTTTGAACGAAGTCAATACATTGGTCTTTACCAAAACCGTGAATAGGTGTGCCTTGGTCTGTATAACAGGTGCATTTGTCTGAATTCCTCACACAAGCAACCGGATAGGGCATGCTTTGGACGACTTTATTTAAATTGTCATACAAAGGGGCGGTATGCGGCATTCCCTGTATACGCGGCTCATAGTCTTCTTGGCTCAAGTGCGGTTTTTCAGGAACTGATGAAGCTGCCAATTCAGGCGCATATTTATCGACAGGATTTGTATTTTCAGGAACTTGGTTTTTTTCGGGTTGATTGACTGTTTCCGTTGATACAATCTGCGTTTCCTGTTGCCCTGTGCCTTTTTGATAAATCTGATAGACGTTAAAACCTTTCCAAGCCATGAAAGCAAAAATTCCGACCAATGCCCAAACCGCGACAGGTACTTTTTTCTTAAACTTTTGATGCTGGCTGGATGATTTATAATATTTAAACGCTTCTTTCGGCGGTTTCCAGCTTGAGGATTCAACGCCTGTAACGGCAGCGGGATTATCCAAAGCGGTAACGCATTTGTACCAAGAATACTGTTTCATGCCCACGGCTTTGCGTTCAAGGTGGGTGTGTTTTGATACGAGATTTCTTACAAATACGTCAAGCTGGCTAGGGTGTTGGGTCATCAAGATAACGGTATGGCCATGATGGCGCAGTTCGGTTAACTCTTGGATATAGGGCGGCACAGAGCGGCCTGAAGCGCGAACAGGATAGGTGTAGTGTGCTTCGTCAACAATCAGCACCGCGCCTTGCGGAATAATATCCCGCAATGGTGCGGACATGATTTCTTCTTCTGTCAGTTCATGCGCGTTGAATTTGCGTTTATCCAAACCGTCGATATGGCAGAAGTAGAGTGGACGGTCTACTTCGGTGCCGTCTTCCAGTTTCATTTTGAACAAGCCGTCTTCGTTGTTCAGAATCATGGCAACGACGCGCGAAGTTTTGCCTGTGTGCCCATGTTGCCTGTAAACAAATAAATCATCAGTTACCACCTGGAAAAACAAAAGTGAGTTTGTTCAATGCAGCCATGCCGACATAGAAAGAGAATGCACCAAAAAGATAGCCTAAGCCTTGCCCGAATCCGCCGATAAGCAGCAGATTCAGAATATCGTCAGGCATGGAACTGATGGCATTTAGGGTATATTGCTTAAATTGGTCTAAGGCAATGATGTAACCGCCATAGCTTACAAAGGTTAAACCGGTGGCGATGATAATGCGCACAATCAGAAGTTTTAAAAGAATTCCAAATAATGGAATCAATCCGGCTAATGCTGGCATGATTTCCCCTTTCTTACTTTCTTAAAGAGCCGAAAACGATAAAGGCCGACATGATTGTGAATGCGAGCAATACCGCAAAGCGGACTTGCCTCATTAATTCGCAGAGCGGTTCGTAACTCAATTGGACGGGACGACCTGCAACATGAAATGTTTTAGGTTTGGGACAAACGCCGTTAGGAGGCAGAAAGTTATCAGGCGACCATGTTTTTTCGTCTGTGACATGCGGTATTTTTATGTCGTCAAACATACCTTCTTGCGGTTTGCCCATTTTGTCGCAAGCGAGAATATCGGGAAAAATCTGACAAAGTAAGCCTTGCGGTTCGGCATCTTTGCCGTCTTTGCCATCTTTACCGTCAACGCCGTCTTTACCGTCTTTGCCAAGTTGGCCACCTGTACCTGTTCCTGTGCCTGTACCTGTTCCTGTGCCTGTACCTGTTCCTGTACCTGTGCCTGTACCTGTGCCTGTACCTGTGCCTGTACCTGTGCCTGCGCCTGTACCTGTGCCTGTACCTGTTCCTGTACCTGTACCTGTTCCTGTACCTGTTCCTGTTCCTGTTCCTGTACCTGTACCTGTTCCTGTGCCTGTTCCTGTAATGTTTACGGTAACATTTGTTTTGCCGTCTTTGTCACGGCCAAAGCTAATGACAACAGGGCCGTCTTTAGTTTCAATGGTTACTGTCGTAGGGCTTACGCTTAATTCTTCTTTGTAATCCGGACGTCCTGAACCTTCTACAAATGGGGTTGGACGGCTGTCAATTGAGCCTGTGGCGAGTTTCAAAAATTCTTCTTGCGTTAAAGTTTCAGAAATCTGAAACTCTTTTAAAGTAAAAACATAAGGAGACCTTAACCTATCCTTAGAACTGTAAACATAACAATTAGCCCCCTGATGACTAGTATTACAAGACTGGAAAGAATGGTCTTTAAGTCTATAATCTGGATCTTGTTTCTTTTGTGCAAAGTCTTTTTGAGCAGCTTTTTCAACAAGCATATCAACGTAAGTTACGGCATCTTTTTGAGATTGTGTACCTGATTTTCTTAAGGCTGAAATAACAGATGAGTCTAAACCCACGCATAAATTTTCAGGTGTGCAATAGGCGCCATCGTAATATTTTTCAAATTCGTCAGATACTTCGTTATATTTATAACCGGCTGATTCGATGTCGCCTTTGACGACATCATAGGCTTGCTTTAAAAGCAATGCGTTACCGAAGAGAGGAAAAGCCCGGGTAGCTATACGGGCACCGCCCTTAGCAATGCTGAATGCGCTATTTAAGACGGTTTGGCGGGAGACAGAGGCGGTTAGTTTGGCGGGTACTTTTGACGTGGAACGATCGCCTGTCGGAGCGTAGCGAACTGGCATAGATTCGGTTACTGAATCATGATAAAAAAGATTACCACCAGCACCACCGTCTAAAAATCGCCAAGTTCTAATTCCGTTTGACCGAGTTTTCTCTAAAACTCTTAATCTGCCATCTTTATCTTGGACAATAATTTCTTCCGCCAATACATTAGTAGAAAAACTAAACCCTAATAGAATAACGGCTATAGTAAAAAGCTGTCGAAATTTCAGAATCATAGTGTTCTTCACATTCAAATCCGTTACTTAAAAATTTGAATTTCAGAAGAGAACCATCTTCAAAAAAAACAACCATATCATCTAGATAGGTTCTATTTAAATAAAATTGTGCAGACTTTTTAACAATTGAAGTGAAGTCATCAATTGGATAAGTTTCATTCAATTTAGATAATTCATTCATGAAAACATGGCACAATTTTTCATTTAAATATTCAGGATTAGTATCCTTTTTGAATTTCAGTTCTTCTTCAGAAATATAAAACATCTCAAACCCCACTTTCTAACGTTGGTTACTGTTTTGTTGTCGAAAGTGTGAATTTAGCATGTTTTCATAATCGGCGGTATCAGTCTTTGAACAGTACAAAGGCCATTACAACCGGAACGGCCAGGCCGAGAAAGAAATAGTAGTCCATCATGTGAAAAGCCTTTTTGTGATGGATACAAAATAAACAGCAGCCATGACACCGAATAAAATCCAGCCTGTTTCAAGACCGCTTTTCAGATTGTCGGCCAGGCTGCATTGCGGTAATGCTGCTTTGAGTGTTTGGCCGTTGAGTGTCCATGCAGAGCCGTTATATTGTGGCTGTAGGATTTGCCCGTCTTGGGTTATTTGAGGTACTACCAAGCTAAAATAGACGTTTTCAGCTTGGTTTTGCTCAAGACATTTATTTCCAACTTGGTAGTACATTTTGATTACCTGTTAGCGAAGCAAGCGTTTAACGATGGCAATCACGAACAAAGCAGCGAATACGCCGACCACTAACCAACCTGCTTCGAGACCGTCAGCTTTAGCGGCTTCAATACCTGCTTTTGCTCCATCAGGCAGAGCAGCATAAGCGGAAGTGGCCAGAGCCAAAGGGGCAGAGGCAACAACCGCCAATTTTGAGCCGTATTTACGGCAGGTGTTCATCATTTGCATGATATTTTTCCTTTAATGAGTTAAAAAATTAAACTGGAGTAGGTGCTTTTCGATGATTCAGACCGCACCTGTAGTCTGAATTTTTAAAATTCGGATAAAAATCCAAAGACAATGAAGTTATCCCCGATTTCTTCTAAAGCGGTTTCTACCGCTTCGTTTCGGTCGTAGAAATATCCGGCTTCGTTGACAAACGGCGTATGACCCACATCACCCGTATCAGACGGATAAAGGAAGTCGCCCGTTTCCCGTGACTGAACAATGTAAACGCGGGTAATCGTCATGGTTTAGCCTTTGTTTGGAGTTTTGGACTGAAAGCCTAAGATTTTCAGTTTCTGGCTTTTGCCGTTGGTTACGAGTTCAACGTTCAAAACTGCTTCAAACGGAAATGTCAGGCTTTTGAATTGTTCGAAGTTAATAGAGCCGCCGTAATCGTATTCGGTGGCGGAACTGCCTAAAGCGTTGCCTTGGCTGCTGTCCAGCGGTGTGGCCACGATAACGCGGCAGTAGTCGAAGGTTTTACCGTCGATTTGGCCGTTAAAGCGTTTTGCGCCCATTATTTGGCCTTGAATTTGCATTTGCATGATGGTTTCCTTATTCAATACGCTACACTTTCAGGCGGCAGCGTTTTGCCTTTTAAAATCTGTATGCGTATTGGTCATACATCAGATTCAGATAATCTTGTTCGTGCTTGGCTTCAATCAGCTTGGTCATTTTGCGTTTTTGCTCAATGGCCATTTCAAGCAGCATTTGGGCGGATTCGCCGAGCCACACACTGCCTTCTGGCTTATCGTGTATGGCCGGTGCGTGGTTTTCGGTACATGTAAAAACTTCGGGATTTAAGCGTTTGGGCAGCAAATCATGGTCGGCTTCGAACATAGCCAAAATTTCCGAACGGTCTTTATGCGGAAACATGGATTTGGCGGCATTGATGGCGCGGCCAACTTGGTTTTTAGCCACTTCGATACAGCGTTCAAAAGTCAATTCAAGATTCTTTTCAACGGCTTCAATGCGCCTTGCTTTTTCCTGAAATTGGGCGCAAATCGGGTATGCGCCTCCGAAGTATTCGCCCGGAACGGTTAATACTTCAAACGGAATCACAATGTCTTTCGCTTTGAATTCGATTTCAAAACGTACCCATTGGCTTGCTTTATCGCCTAACTGTTTGCCTTTTTCGTAAACGCGGACATATTTGGATGATTCACGGGAGCCTACATAGTAGGTTTTTCCTTTGCCGTTATTGGATTCCCAATCCGTGCCGACCGATTCCCCGTCGGGCATCATATGGTGGTTGGTGAACTTACCCGCGAGACGGTCGGCTTTGGCCTGTTCGGGTGTGTATTCGCCTTGGAAAAAGTCTTTGGCGATGTCGATACGGGTAATTTTTGGGCGGACTGCCTGCGTAATGAACTGGTACAGACGTGATTCCCAGCCGTCTAAAGCGGCATTGCAGCCCGTGGCGGTAATCTCAATCAGCATAGTATTGTTTTGACCGCCGAAATGGACGCGGCCATATTGGGCATTATCGGTACCCATCAACCAACACGAATCATAAAAACGGCCACCCGAATGCTTGGCTTTTTCGGAAATACCGAAACCGAAAACATCGGTCAGAATCATGGACGCGCGAATGATGTATTCATCATCGGCAACCAACGGATAACCGGCGAGCAGGGAAAAGGTGTCTTCGTGAACGGAAAAGCTGATTTGGTCGATGAATGCAGAATTGGCTTTGCCGCGACGCAAAGGAACTTCAATCAGACGGCCTTTCGAATCGGTCAGGAAGGTGGTGTATTTTTCAAAGGTTTCCTGTTCGGTAC